>NZ_JBHZDA010000012.1:96156-110596 GCF_042755665.1 Streptomyces sp. NPDC059142 | reverse complement strand
GCCCCGTCCGCCCGGCCCCGGCCCCTCCCCTCCCCCTGGACCCGGCCCCCGGAATCAGCCGAGCGGCGGCTCCGGCAGCTCGCCGGTCGCCGCGACCTTCGCGTACCACCGCGCGCTCGACTTCGGCGTACGGCGCAGCGTCTCGTAGTCCACATGGACCGCGCCGAACCGCTTGCCGTACCCGTACGCCCACTCGAAGTTGTCCAGCAGCGACCAGAGGAAGTAGCCGCGTACATCGGCCCCGTCCCCGATCGCCCGCCGCACCGCCGACAGATGGCCGTGCAGATAGCGGATCCGGTCGGGGTCGTGGACCGAGCCGTCGGCGGCCGGCTTGTCCTCGTACGCCGCGCCGTTCTCCGTGATCATCAGCGGCAGCCCCGGCGCCTCGCGCGAGTAGCGCATCAGCAGGTCGTACAGCCCGCTCGGATCCACCGTCCAGCCCATCCCGGTCAGTTCGCCGGGCGGCTGGTGGAAGGCGATGTCGTCGCCGCCGGGCCAGGGGGAGTGGTCGCTCTCGCCGTGCCCGTCGTGGCGCTCCGTGCCGGCCTGCGAGGCGGCCGAGACGATCGCGGGCTGGTAGTAGTTGACGCCCAGCGAGTCCAGCGGCTGACGGGCCACCGCCGCGTCGCCCGCGTGGACGAAGGACCAGTCGGTGAGCCGGGCCGTGTCGGCGAAGAGGTCGTCCGGGTACGCGCCCGCGAGCATCGGCCCGGTGAAGATCCGGTTGGCGAGGGCGTCGATCCGGCGCCGGGCGTTCAGATCCTCGGGCGCCTGCGTCCTGGCCCGTACGCACGACGGGTTGAGGCTCACCGAGACCTGCGCCCGCGCCGGCAGCACGGAGCGCAGCGCCTGTGTGGCGAGACCGTGTCCCAGGTTGAGGTGGTGGGCCGCGCGCAGGGCGGCCACCGGGTCCGTACGGCCCGGGGCGTGCACCCCGGAGGCGTACCCGAGGAAGGCGCTGCACCAGGGCTCGTTGAGGGTGGTCCAGCGCTCCACCCGGTCGCCCAGCGCCTCGCCGACGTACCGCGCGTACTCCGCGAACCGGTACGCCGTCTCGCGCTCCGGCCAGCCGCCCGCCGCCTCCAGCTCCTGCGGGAGGTCCCAGTGGTAGAGGGTGAGGACGGGCTCGATGCCGTGGGCGAGCAGATCGTCGACCAGCTCGCGGTAGAAGTCCAGACCGCGCTGGACGGCGGGCCCGCGCCCGGTGGGCTGCACGCGCGGCCAGGAGACCGAGAAGCGGTACGCGTTCACGCCGAGGTCGGCCATCAGCCGGACGTCCTCGGCCCGGCGATGGAAGTGGTCGACGGCGACGTCGCCGGTGTCGCCGTTCTGCGTCTTGCCGGGCGTATGGCTGAAGACGTCCCAGATGGAGGGCGTACGGCCGTTCTCCTGGGGCGCGCCCTCGATCTGGTACGCGGCGGTGGCGGTGCCCCAGAGAAAGCCCGGCGGGAAGGTTTCGGACATGGTGCAGCTCCCGTTGACCGTAGGGATGGGGGTGTGGGTGGGGGGTGAGTTGCGGTGGGACCCGGCGGGCGGGGGCGCGGCGTCAGCCCTTGACTGCGCCCTGCATGATGCCGCCGACGATGTGCTTGCCGAACAGGACGAAGGCGATCAGCAGCGGCAGCGTGCCCAGCAGCGCGCCCGCCATGATCACCGACTGGTCGGGGATGTAGCCGCGGCCGAGCCCGGTCAGCGCCACCTGCACGGTGGGGCTGCCGTTCTGGGTCAGCGCGATGATCGGCCAGAAGAAGTCGTTCCAGGCCATCACGAACGTCAGCATCCCCAGCACGGCCATCGCGGGCCGCGCGGCGGGGAAGACGACATGCCAGACCACCCGCCAACTGGCCGCGCCGTCCACCCGGGCCGCCTCGATCAGCTCGGTGGGCAGCGCCCCGGTCAGGTACTGGCGCATGAAGAACACCCCGAACGCGCTGACCAGCGTGGGCAGGATGACGGACTGGAGCCGGTCGGTCCAGGACAGCTCGGCGATCAGCATGTACAGGGGGACGACGCTGAGCTGCGGCGGCACCATCATCGTGCCGATGACCAGCAGGAGCAGCAGGTTCTTGAACCGGAAGCGGAGTTTGGCGAAGGCGAATCCGGCGAGCGTGGAGAAGAGCACCGTACCGGCGGCGATCGAACCGGCCACGATCGTCGTGTTGAGCAGCGCCGTCCCCATGTTGGCGTCGGTCCAGGCGATCTCCAGGTTCTTGAACAGGTTCCCGCCGAACCAGAACGGCGGCGGGGTCTGCGCGAGCCGGGTGTTGTTACGGGACGCCGCGATCGCCGTCCACACCAGCGGGAACAGCGAACCGACCGTGAACACGGTCAGCACGGCGTAGGTGATCCGGCCACCGTGGAGCTGCCGTCCCGCGCCGCGCCGGCCCGTGCGCCGGGCGGCCTCGGGCGGCGGCTCCGGTGTCCGGGCCCCGGCCGGCGGCCTGCGCTCCGACTCCGATGGCTGTGACTGTGTCGTCGTGGACATGTCTCCCCCTCACCGGCCCTGCGAGCTGATGCGCAGACGGCGGCCGATCAGCCAGTTCACCGCGCCGACGACCAGCAGGATCAGGAACATCGTCCAGGCGATCGCCGAGGCCCGGCCGAGGTGCAGGTTCACCCAGCCCTGCTCGTACAGATAGAGCCCGAGCGTCTGGAACTGATGGTCGGCCCCGCCGTTCGCACCGCCGGCGCCGTTGTACAGCAGCGGCTCCCCGAAGAGCTGGGTCGCTCCTATCGTCGAGACCACGACCGTGAAGAGGATGGTCGGCCGCAGCGACGGCACGGTCACATGGAGGAACTGCTGCCGGCGGGAGGCCCCGTCCAGCGCCGCCGACTCGTAGAGATCGTGGGGGATCGACTGCATCGCCGCCAGATAGATCAGCGCGTTGTACCCCGTCCAGCGCCAGATGACGATCGTGGAGACCGCGAGCTGCGAGGTCCACGCGCCGTTCTGCCAGTCGACCGGATCGATCCCGGCCATCCCCAGCGCCCAGTTGATCATCCCGTAGTCGCGGCCGAAGAGCAGCACGAAGACGAGCGTCGCGGCGGCCACCGAGGTGGCGTACGGGGTGAGCACGGCGACCCGGAAGAACATCGAGCCGCGCAGCCGGTAGTTGAGCAGATGCGCGATGCCCAGCGCGATCAGGAGCTGCGGGACGGTCGACAGCACCCCGATGGTGAGCGTGTTCTTCAGCGCGTTCCAGAAGAACTCGTCGCTCACCAGCCGGGAGAAGTTCCGCAGCCCCACCCACTCCATGTCGCCGGGCGCCGTCAGCTCCACCCGGTGGAGCGAGGCCCAGCCGGTGTAGAGGAGCGGGAAGAGGCCGAAGGCCAGGAAGAAGACGAAGAACGGTGCGACGAAGGCGTACGGACTCCACCGCACGTCGCGGCGGTACCAGCGGCTGCGCCGCTCCCTGCGCCGCTCGTCCTGCGCGTCGCCCTTCGAGCCGTTCGCCGAGCCGTCCCGCGTCCGGTCCTCCGCGCCGGGACCCGCACCGGGGCGGATCCGGGCGCCGGAGGCGCCGGAACCGGGGGCCGGGGCCGCGCCCTCCTCCCCGGAGGGCGCGGCGGCGGGTGCGTCACTGGCCATCGGTCACTGGTCCAGCGCGTTGTCGATCGCCTTCACGGCCGCGTTCCAGCCGTCCTTCGACGAGGTCCCCTTCTGGTCGACCTGGAGCATGCCCACGTCGGCCAGGTTCTGCGAGATGATCCCGTCCTTCGGGCCGAGGATCTGCACCGGCACGCCCTTGGCCGCCTGGACGAAGATCTCCCCGATCGGCGCGTTGCCGAAGTACGCGTGCTTCGCGCCGGAGACCGCGGGCAGCGCGTAGGCGGCCTGCGAGCTGGGGAAGCTGCCGCGCTTCGCGAAGAGCGTGGCCTGCTGCTCGGGCGCGGTCAGCCAGGCGGCCAGCTCGGCGGCGGCCTCCTTGTTCCTGCCCGCCTCGGGCACGGTGAGGAACGAGCCGCCCCAGTTGCCGGGCTTGGGCGCGGCGGCCACGTCCCACTTGTCCTTGCCCGCGGCCCCGGCCTTGTCCTGGATGTAGCCGAGCATCCAGGGCGGGCAGGAGACCGTGGCGAAGGCGTTGTTGGAGAAGCCCTGGTCCCAGGAGGGGGTGAACTGCTGGAGCTTGGCGGTCAGGCCGTTCCCGGCGAAGGCGGCGGACTGGTCCCAGGCGGCCTTCACCGCCGGGTTGGTCTTGTAGACGACCTTGCCGTCCGCGTCGTAGAAGCGCTCGGCGGAGCTGCCCAGGACGGCGGCCATCACCCCGCTCGCCGAGTCCACGAAGGCGGATCCCTTGGGGGCCTTGGCCTTGAACTTCTTCCCGGCGTCCAGGTACTTCCGCCAGTCGCCCGCCCACAGCGCGCCGACCTCCGCGCGGTCGGTGGGCAGCCCCGCCCGGGCGAAGAGGTCCTTGCGGTAGCAGATGGCCTCGGGGCCGATGTCCGTACCGAGCCCTATGGTCCGGCCCGCCTTGGTGGTGGCCTGCTCCCACTTCCACGGCACGAAGCTGTCCTTCTGGACACCGGACGCCTTGCCGAGGTCGACCAGCTTGTCGCCCTGGGTCGCGGTGACCTCGGCGATGTTGCCGACCTCGACCGCCTGGATGTCCGCGAGCCCGCTGCCCGAGCCCAGATGCGTGAGGAGCTGCGGGTAGTAGTTCTCGTTGCGCTCGATGGAGGTCTGCTTGATCACGATCTCGGGGTGGAGCTTGGTGTACTGGTCGTAGAGCCCGGCCTCCTTGAGGCCGAAGGCGCCGAAGACCCCCACGGTGATCGTGGTCTTTCCCTTGCCGCCGTCGCCTCCGCCGCTGGTGGCGCCGGTGGAGGGTTCGTCGTCGGCGGCGCAGCCGGCCAGGGCGCCCGCGGCCAGGGCCGCCGCGGCGGCGAGGGCCGCGAGCCGACGGGACGAACGAGTACGTGTACGCATGACGTCCTCCTAGTGCCACCGACGTCGCCGGCCTCCGGCCAACCGCGAGCGTGCTCGGTGCTGTGTGCCGCTGTCCGCGTTGCGAGGGGGGATCCGGCGCGGTCGGGCCACGTGCGGGGCATGTATGGGTCAGGTACGGTGGGAGCGCTCCCACATGTGATGTGTTGAAGCGTCCCGGGTCGCCGTAGGGGTGTCAAGGGACAGGGCTGGACTCGGAACGGATTCCTCGGACGGGTGTCCGCCAAGGCCCGGCCGGGCGTACGGAACGGCCCCCACGGAGCGGCTGCGGCGGCTCGGGCAGGGGCCGGCGGGTCCGGGCGGGTGCGGTGCGACGACTGGGTGGGAGGCACGGATGACGTCTCGGATGTACCGGCCGCGCGGTGGCAGGCTGCCGACGCTCGAAGAGGTGGCGGCGCGCGCCGGGGTCGGCCGGGGCACGGTCTCCCGGGTGATCAACGGATCGCCCAAGGTGAGCGCCCGGACCAGGGCCGCCGTCGAGCGGGCCGTGGCGGAGCTGGGATACGTGCCCAACCGGGCGGCCCGCGCGCTCGCCGCCAACCGCGCCGACGCGATCGCCCTGGTCGTACCGGAGCCGGAGGCGCGGTTCTTTGCCGAGCCGTACTTCTCGGGCATCGTCAGCGGGGTCGGCGAGGCGCTGTCCGAGACGGGGATGCAGCTCCTGCTCACCTTCGCGGGCGGCGCCAGGGAGCGCCGCAGGCTCGCCCAGTATCTGGCCGCGCACCGCGCCGACGGGGTCCTGCTGGTCTCCGTGCACGCCGACGACCCGCTGCCCGAGCTGCTGGCCCGGATCGCGATCCCCACCGTCATCAGCGGCCGCAGGTCGGAGGAGGAGCCGCTGCCCTCGGTCGACTCCGACAACGCCGGGGGCGCCCGGACGGCCGTGACGCATCTGCTCTCCCGGGGCCGCCGCACCATCGCGACGATCACCGGCCGGCTGGCGGTGTACGGCGCGGCCTGCCGTCTGGACGGCTACCGCAGGGCCCTGGCGGAGGCGGGCCACGCGCCCGACGAGGGGCTGGTCGCCGTGGCCGACTTCACGGAGGAGGGCGGCCGCCGGGCGATGACCGAGCTGCTGGCCCGCCGTCCGGACCTGGACGCGGTCTTCGCGGCCTCGGACGTCATGGCGGCGGGCGCCCGCCAGGCGCTGCGCGCGGCGGGCCGGAGGACCCCGGACGACGTGGCCCTGGTCGGCTTCGACGACTCGGCGATCGCGCGGCTGATGGATCCGCCGCTGACCAGCGTCCGCCAGCCGATCGAGGAGATGGGGCGGGCGATGGCGCGCCTGGTCCTGGCGGAGATCGGGGCGCGCGGCAACGGCGCGGGAACGCGGGTGGCGGGTCCGGGCCCGCGCCAGATCATCCTCCCGACCGAGCTGGTGGTACGGGACTCGTCCTGACCGGCCGTCAGCCGGGCCCGGAAACGGAGATCGCCCCCGGTGCCTGACCCACAGGCTCCGGGGGCGATCTCTGAAGGGTGAGTAACGGGACTTGAACCCGCGACATCCTGGACCACAACCAGGTGCTCTACCAGCTGAGCTATACCCACCACGACCGGTCTTTTTCTTTTCCCTGACCGGCCGAGAAAAAGTGTACAGGGTCCGTGAGGGTGCTCGCACCCGCGTTGTTCCTGGGTGCGGAACGGGGCGCGGAACGGGCCGTGGGGCCTATTCCGCGCGCAGGACGTGCTTCGCCGCGATCTGCTTCGCCCGGTCGGAGTCCGGCCCCGGCTGCGGTACGAAGACCGCCTCCCGGTAGTAGCGCAGCTCCGCGATGGATTCGCGGATGTCCGCCAGCGCGCGGTGGTTGCCGCTCTTCTCCGGGCTGTTGAAATAGGCCCGCGGATACCAGCGGCGGGCCAGTTCCTTGATCGAGGAGACATCGACGATGCGGTAGTGGAGGTACCCCTCCAGCGTCGCCATGTCGCGGAGCAGGAAGCCGCGGTCGGTGCCGACCGTGTTGCCGCACAGCGGCGCCTTCCTGGGCTCCTTCACATGCTCGCGCACGTACGCCAGGACCTGCTCCTCGGCGGCCGCGAGCGTGGTGCCGCCCGCCAGCTCGTCGAGGAGCCCCGAGGTGGTGTGCATCTGCCGCACCACCTCGGGCATGGTCTCCAGCGCCGCGTCCGGCGGGCGGATCACGATGTCCACCCCTTCACCGAGCACGTTCAGTTCCGAGTCGGTGACCAGTGCGGCCACCTCGATGAGTGCGTCGTCCGTCAGCGAGAGCCCGGTCATCTCGCAGTCGATCCACACCATTCGATCGTTCATACGCCTTACCCTACGGGGCGCTCCGCTGGCCGGGCAGACTCGGACGGGCCGGGCCTGTCGCGTACATGTCGGGTCCGGCCTTGCCGTGGTCCGGAAGCGCCGCGGACGCCGCCGGATGGCCCGGCGGGCTGGAGGCCGCCGCCGCCCGCCTGGAGTGCGCGGACGCCTGGGCGGGCACCATCGACTCCATGACCCCCGGCGGCATGGGATCGCCCTGCGGACGCCTGGCCCGGTAGGCGGACCGGTACGCCGCGGGGGAGGAGCCGAGCTGCCGCCGGAAGTGCCCGCGCAGCGCCACCGGGGAGCGGAAGCCGCACCGTCCGGCGACCTCGTCGACCGAGTAGTCGGATGTCTCCAGGAGCCGCTGTGCCTGAAGCACCCGCTGGGTGATCAGCCACTGGAGCGGCGCGCTTCCGGTGAGCGAACGGAACCGCCGGTCGAAGGTGCGGCGGCTCATGTACGCGCGCGCCGCGAGCGTCTCCACGTCGAACTGCTCGTGGAGATGTTCCAGCGCCCAGGCCACGACCTCGGCGAGCGGGTCGGAGCCGATCTCCTCTGGTAAAGACCTGTCCAGATAGCGCTCCTGCCCGCCACTGCGGCGCGGCGGTACGACCAGCCGGCGGGCCAGGGCCCCCGCTGCCTCCGCGCCGTGGTCGGTCCTGACGATATGCAGGCACAGATCGATTCCGGCCGCTGTCCCGGCGGAGGTGAGCACGTCCCCGTCGTCGACGAACAGCTCCCGCGGGTCCACATGGACGGACGGATAGCGTTTGGCGAGCGTCGGGGCGTACATCCAGTGCGTGGTGGCCGGTCGGCCGTCCAGCAGTCCGGCCGCCGCGAGCACGAACGCGCCGGTGCACAGTCCGACGATTCTGGCGCCCTCCTCATGGGCACGGCGCAGTGCGTCCAGTGCCTCGGGTGGTGGCGGTGATGTGATCGACCGCCATGCCGGCACGACCACCGTGCCTGCCCTGCTGATCGCCTCCAGGCCGTACGGCGCGGTCAGTTCGAGCCCGCCGGTGGTGCGCAGCGGACCGTCCTCCCCACCGCAGACGAGCAGGCGGTAGCGGGGAACCCCGGCGTCCTGGCGGTCGATTCCGAACACCGAGAGCGGAATGGAGCTCTCGAAGATGGGGCCGCCGCTGAAAAGCAGCACGGCGACGACTTCCCGGCGTCGACGCCCGGAAAGCTTCCGTACTGACTCCGGTACGGCGGTGGAGTCCTGGCTCATGGCGCTAAGCCCCCCTCGGTGTTCTCGTCTCCCCGTTCTTGTCGGGCCTTTCGCTCCTGCACGATTCCCCTCGGTTTTGCACGGGTCCCCAGCCGTCGATCCTCATGATCGAATCTACTGTGTTCCGTGGTGCCGGCGTGACAAGTTCTCCAACCGGCGTTATGTCGACAAGGCAACTTGGCGCGAAGCATTCGATCACGAAGCGTTCCACTCGCGAGCCGAGAGTGGAAGTGGGCGTCGCATGCATGGCCCATCCCCGTAGGGTGCGGAGGGCCGTAGCGGTCCTTTCTTCCCTGGTGGCAAGGGGGTTGGCAGGCCATTTCATCAAAGGTTGGGCCCAAGTGCGAAGTTGGCTGAAAAGTGATGGGTGCGTCTGTGCGATGCGCTCAATCCTCCGGCGCACCACCCTCGTACGCGCGTGAGACCTCCCGCGCCCCCTGTCCATCTGGTTGAACCCTCCACGAGTGACGGCTTCCGGACGGTCCGTACGTTCCGTACATCCTTACGTACGGCGCCACCGTGTCCGACGGGGGCCGGCCCCGGGTGGCGCGAATCCGCGCGGCCTCGCGGAGGGCCCGTGGCGGGCCTGCCGGAGGTCGGTGGGACCGCTCCCAGTATTCCGCGCGGCGGCGGGCCCCGGAGCCCCGGGAGGCCCCTGGGGGCGGGCCTGGAGCCCCTCCGCGGCCCGCGTGCGCCCCGTGGCGCGTGGCGCTCGTGAGGGGCGGGCGCCGGATGGTGCGCGGCGGCGGGCCGCCCGGGGGCCGCGGCGTGGCCGAGGGCCGACGGGGGGCCGGGTCGTCCGGTCACCCGTGGGGGTGATCCTGGATCTCCGTGGGGCTACCGGGGTACCGCCCGGGAAGCCTGTAGGGGCCATCCGGCATTGCGATCCGGGACCGCCTCGTGCATGCTCCCTGGAACGCCGCGTGTGACGCGGCGGGCTCTGGGCATGAGAGGAGTGTCGCCGTACCCTTTGGGGTATGGGGTTGGGAAGATGATTCCCGGACACAGCTCCGTCCACCCCGCCACTCGTTGCTCCTTCTCAAGAGGACTTCTTTCGCCGAGACACCATGGCCGGTCACGAAATCCCAGAACCCGCAGACCGCGAGCAGGTAGCCGACCCACTGTCGGACCTGCAAGCGGCGGAACAGACGCGCGCCTCCTGTGACCCGGCCTTCCGGCACGGGGTGGTCGTCGGCTTCGACGGCTCGATGTCCAGTGAGCGCGCCCTCGCCTACGCCATCGGTATGGCCCGGCGCCTCGGCTCCGGCCTGATCATCGTCCATGTCGCCAACCGGCTCCCGACCACGGTCTGGGCGGGGTGCGAACCCCCGGTCTTCGTGGACGTCCCCGACCACCGCACCGAAGTGCTCGGCCTGGAACTGGCCTGCGCGGACTACCTCTCCGAGGTGCCGTGGATCCTGGTCGAGCGCGGCGGTGACATCTGCCACGAACTCGAAGAGGTCGGCCAGGAGTACTCCGCCGACGCGATCGTCGTCGGCTCCACCCACGGCATCGTCGGGCGGATCTTCGGCTCGGTCGCCGGACGGCTCGCCCGCCGCGCGCAGCGCCCCGTCGTCGTCATCCCGTAAGTCCGGGCGTCCTGTGCGCCCGGCCGTTCCGCGATCCCGGCCGCTGCGTTGATCCCGGCCGTCCGCCATCCCGCAACTGCCCCTCGTGGCACGCCCGTACGCCCTGAGGGGCCGTCAACTTCCTTGCCCACGGCGTGAATTTACTCACGCGTAGAGGTGGTTTGTGCGCTCGTGAAGGGTACATAACGCCCGCTGGGACTCAGCACACCCGCACATCGTGAAGGGAGCCCGCCGTGGACAACGACGTCTCTGCGGGAAGCACCAATTCCACTTCCATTCTCGGCCATCTTGCGCTCGGGCTCACCCTGCTCGCCTTCGGCGTCGGCCTGACCGGCGCGGTGGACGGCGTCACGGCGTCGGACGCCGTCACCCTCGCGCTGTACGTCGGCGGCGTGGCCCTGTTCGCCGCCGGACTGCTCGAACTCCGTACGGGCGACTCCTTCACCGGTACGGCCTTCGCCGGCCTCGGCGCCTTCTGGTTCACCTGGGGGACCGGCGCGAGCGCCCAGGTGTCGGCCGACGCCGCCGGGCTCTTCCTGGTCCTGTGGGCGCTGCTCGCGTTCAGCCTGACCGTCGGCGCCGCCGGTTCCGGCCCGCTCCTCCAGGCGACGTACGGGCTGTTCTGCCTCGCGCTGCTGCTGCTCGCCGTCGCCCGGTTCGCGGACCGTCCGGGCCTGGCCGAAGTGGGCGGCTGGGTCGCCGCCGTCGCGGGGCTCGCCTCCTGGTACGGGGCGACGGCCGCGCTCGCCCACTGGCCGACCACGCTCCCCCGGCGGCGCGCCGCCGGCCGGGGAGCCGCCGCCACCGGCTAGCCGCCCAGCACGGCTCCAGGCCGAGGGCCGGTGCCCGGGCAAGCACCGGCCCCTTCGGAGAGCGCCCCCGGTGTGACGGGTGGCACGCGCCGGGGGCGCTCTCACCGCGGTCGGGCGGCGCCCGCCCCGGCGCCCGCTCTGTCGCCGACTCCGCCGGGGCGCCGCGCGCCCGCTACTCGACCGTGACCGACTTCGCGAGGTTCCGCGGCTTGTCGATGTCCCGGCCCAGCGCCAGCGCCGTGTGGTACGCCAGCAACTGGAGCGGGATCCCCATCAGGATCGCGTCCAGCTCCGTCTCGTTCTTCGGCACCACGATGGTGTGGTCGGCCTTCTCCTGCTCCCGGTGCGCCACCGCCAGGATCGGACCGCTGCGCGCCTTGATCTCCTCCAGCGCCGCCCGGTTCTTCTCCAGCAGATCGTCGTCCGGGACGATCGCGACCGTCGGCAGCGCCGGCTCGATCAGCGCGAGCGGACCGTGCTTCAGCTCGGACGCCGGGTACGCCTCGGCGTGGATGTACGAGATCTCCTTCAGCTTCAGCGACGCCTCCAGCGCCACCGGGTAGCCCCGTACCCGCCCGATGAACATCATCGAGGCGGCCCCCGCGTACTCCGCGGCCAGCTTCTCGATCTCGTCCTCGGTCGCCAGGATCTCCGCGATCTGCTCGGGCAGCCGCCGCAGCCCTGCGATGATCCGCTTGCCGTCCGCCACGGACAGGTCGCGGATCCGGCCCAGGTGCAGCGCCAGCAGCGCGAACGAGACGACCGTGTTGGTGAAGCACTTGGTGGAGACCACACACACCTCGGGCCCGGCGTGCACGTACACCCCGCCGTCCGTCTCCCGGGCGATCGCGGAGCCCACGACGTTCACCACGCCCAGCACCCGGGCGCCCTTGCGCTTCAGCTCCTGCACCGCCGCCAGCACGTCGTACGTCTCACCGGACTGCGAGACCGCCACGTACAGCGTGTCGGGGTCCACGACCGGGTTGCGGTAGCGGAACTCGGAGGCCGGCTCGGCGTCGGCGGGGATCCGGGCCAGCTCCTCGATGAGCTGCGCGCCGATCAGGCCCGCGTGGTACGAGGTGCCGCAGCCGAGGATCTTGATCCGGCGCACCCCGCGCGCCTCGCGGGCGTCCAGGTTCAGCCCGCCGAGGTGCACGGTGGAGAACCGGTCGTCGATCCGGCCGCGCAGCACGCGGTCCACGGCGTCGGCCTGCTCCGAGATCTCCTTGTGCATGTACGTGTCGTGGCCGCCCATGTCGTACGACTCGGCCTCCCACTCCACTGTGGTCGGCGTGGCCGAGGTGGACGACCCCTCGGTGGTGTACGTACGGAAGTCGTCGGCCTTGAGGGTGGCCATCTCGCCGTCGTCCAGCGTCACGACCTGGCGGGTGTGCGAGACCAGCGCCGCCACGTCGGAGGCGACGAACATCTCCTTCTCGCCGATGCCCAGCACCACCGGGGAGCCGTTGCGGGCCACGACGATCCGGTCCGGGAAGTCGGCGTGCATGACGGCGATGCCGTACGTGCCCTCGACGAGCTGGAGCGCCTGGCGGACCTTCTCCTCCAGGGTGTCCGCCTGGGAGCGGGCGACGAGATGGGTGACCACCTCGGTGTCGGTCTCCGAGAGGAAGACGACCCCGTCCGCCTCCAGCTTCACGCGCAGCTCGGAGGCGTTGTCGATGATGCCGTTGTGGACGAGGGCGACCTTGCCCTCGGCGTCCATGTGCGGATGCGCGTTCTCGTCGCTCGGGGCGCCGTGCGTGGCCCACCGGGTGTGCGCGATACCGCTGGTGCCCGCGAAGCGCTTGGGGACGCGGGACTCCAGCTCGCGGACGCGGCCCTTGGCCTTGACCATCTTCAGCGTGGCGGCCTTGCCCGCGGCCGGCTTGCCGGTGATGACGATCCCGGCGGAGTCGTACCCCCGGTACTCCAGTCGCTGGAGCCCCTCCAGCAGCAGTGGTGCCACATCACGCCTGCCGATGTATCCGACGATTCCGCACATACGGTCTCTGCCCCTCCTGAAGTTCTCACGGTGTGTGCCCGGACGCGCCGGTGGCTGTCAGCCGTAGACGATGCGGCGCAGTTGCCGGAGCGACAGCTCCGGGGGCGCCACCGCGCGGTGCGGCAGTTCGGCCGCGATCCGCTCGAAGATCTCGGCGTTGGCGGCCCCGCCGGACTGCATTTCCCGGTGGCGGCGCCGTACGAACTCCTCGGTCGTCTCGTCGAAGTACGCCAGGACGTCGAGGACCACACGGGCGGCCTCACCGCGCTGGAGCGCGGTGCTGCGCACGAGATGGTCGATGAGGTCGTCGTACGACGGGCGGCGTTCGAGCACTCGTCGATATTGCGGGCGCGCGGGGGTGTTTGCAACATTCCTGCCCGGAATCGGGCAGGATCCATGGAAAGTGAGAGCTGAATGAGGGAAATGCTCGGAGGGAGGCCGGGGGAGCGGGGGCGCTCCGGCCGTCTCCTCAGAGGCGTCCGAGGATGGCCCGCTTGGCGGTGGCGAACTCCTCGGCGGTGAGTATCCCCGACTGATGCAGCTCGCCCAGCTCCCGCAGCCGGCGCAGCAGGGCGTCATGGTCGTCGCCTCCGGCGCTGCCGGTTCCGGCCCCGGCTCCGGTTCCGGCTCCGGCCCCGGTCGCCTCCGTTGCCGTGACCGGGGACTCCACCGGTCCGGCGCCCGGTGTCCTCGTGCCCGGTAGCTCCCCGGCCGGTGTCCTCCCGGCGGGGGACGGCGCCGCGAGCGGGTGCGGCAGCCGGGCCGCCACCGCCGCGCCCACCAGCGCCATCAGCGGGTCCTTCCGGAATCCGTACAGGTCCACCGCGTGCGGGTCGTACTTCGGGGCCGCCGAGGTGGCCGAGGTGTTCCCGGTCACCACGAACCGCAGGTATCCGTTCTCCAGACCGGCGCTCGGCAGCCACTCCACCGCCGCCAGGTCGCCGAGGACGAGTGTGCGCGGGCCGCCGGAGGACTTGGACTCCTCGGTCTTCCAGTTCCACTCCAGCCGGATCCGCCGCCCGTCGAAGGAGACCGTCGCGTCCCCGGCGCCCACCGTGATCGGCAGGGCGGGGCCCGGCAGCAGATAGCGGTCGACGGGCCCGGGATCCACCTGGTCCAGCAGCAGCGCCTCGCGCACCTCGTCCACCAGGTACTCGGCCACGCCGAAACGGTCCTTCTCGACGGTGAGGCGGTACGGCTCGGAGCCGTCGTCCAGCCTGCCCCCGGCGATCCCCAGCAGCGGATCGGCGCCGTCCCGCAGGCGCAGCCGCAGCCGCCCGGACTTGCGCCCCTCCTCGAAGGAGATCCCCGCCAGCGCCTCCAGCGGCACCGCGATCTCGCCGAGCGTCCTGCGGAGCAGGCTCACTCCCTTGTCCTTGCCGGGCACGATGCGGACCGTGTTCCCGTCGAAGGTCCAGGTGCCGTCCTTCTGGATGATTTCCGCCATGCCGGGATTCTTCCATCCGGCGGGGAGCGCGGGCGGGGAACGGGGACGGGGGGGGGGGGGGGGGGCGGGCGCGCCCGCCGCGCCCCGGCGCGCGCGGGGGTGGCGCCGCGCGCCCCCCGCGCGCGCGGGGGGGGGCGGGGGGGCG
>NZ_JBHZDA010000012.1:46570-96146 GCF_042755665.1 Streptomyces sp. NPDC059142 | reverse complement strand
GTCGCTGTGTTAGGTCGAGGTGCGGTCGTTGTTTTGTTTGCCCCCCGTCGGGTTTTTCTCCCTGGGGGGGGGGGGCGGGGGGGGGGCGGGGGGCGGGGGGCGGGCGCCTCCCCCAACCCCCCGCCCCCCGGACTGTGCCGGCTCGTACGGCTACCGCGCGAACCGGGCCAGCGGGTTGGCCAGCGTGCCGATGAGCTGGAGCGCGCCCGCCGGGTCCGCGATGTCGACCATCTGCTCGTTGTTGCGGAGCTGGAGCCGGTTGAGGCAGGAGAGCGCGAACTCCTCGTCGAACAGGTCGTACTGGCGGAATTTGTCGGCCAGTTGCGGCAGCGACTCCTGGTACCCCCGGACGCACTCGGCGACCGTGCGCCAGAACGTGTCCTCGTCGGGCAGCGTGCCGTCCGAGACGAGGTCCGCGCTCAGGAAGCGGAGGAAGCAGTCGAAGACATCGGTGAAGATCGACAGGACCTTCATGTCCTCGGGCACGTCCGCGCGGATCCGCTCGACCGCGGGCGGCAGCACCGCGTCCGGGTCCATCACCGCGATCTCCTCGGCGATGTCCTTGAAGACCGCCCGCTGGACGACGCCGTCCTCGATGACCAGGATGACGTTCTCGCCGTGCGGCATGAACACCAGGTCGTACGCGTAGAAGGAGTGCAGCACCGGCACCAGGTACGCGTCCAGGTAGCGGCGCAGCCAGTCCGCGGGCGCCAGCCCCGACGCGGCGATCAGCGCGCCCGCGAAGGACGAACCGTCCCGGTCGGTGTGGAGGAGGGACGCCATCGTGGCGAGCCGCTCCCCGCCCCTGAGCGAGGGCACGGGGCTCTCGCGCCAGAGCGCGGCCAGCATTTTCAGATACGGGGAGCCCTTGGCGGTGGCCGCCTCGTACTGCCGGTGGTGGTAGCCGATCGCCGCGCGCTCCCGGATGATCGAGAAGCGGGCCGCGCGCAGGGTGGCGTCGCTCTCGATCAGACCGGCGAGCCAGTCGTTGATCGCGGGCGTGGCCTCCATGTACGCGGCGGACAGGCCGCGCATGAAGCCCATGTTGAGGACGGAGAGCGCGGTTTTGACATAGTGCTTGGCCGGGTCGCTGGTGTTGAAGAAGGTACGGATCGACTGCTGGGCCAGGTAGTCGTCCTCGCCCTCCCCGAGACAGACGAGATGGCGGCGGCCCAGCTCGGCGGCGAAGGTGACGGAGAGTTTGTTCCACCACTGCCAGGGGTGGACGGGGATCAGGAAGTAGTCGTCCGGGTCGAGACCCTGGCCGCGCAGGACCCCGTCGAACCGCTCCAGCGTCGCGGCGGACAGCTCCTCGCGCATCAGGGAGGAGTAGTCGAGCCCGGCGCCCGCGGTGAAGGTGGCCCGGTCGCGGCGGGCGGCGAGCCAGACGAGCCGGACCGGGTTCGCGGCCTCGGGGGCGTACGCGCGGTACTCGTCCACGCCGAAGCCGAGCCGGCCGTTGTTGGCGACGAAGCAGGGGTGGCCCTCGGTCATCCCCGTCTCGATCTCCTGGAAACCGGCGGTGGCCAGCTCCGCCGAGGTGACCGGCTTCTTGGTGAGTTTGTACGCCGTGCCCGCGAGGGTGGAGGAGATCTCCTCCAGGTAGACCGGCAGGATCGCGGCGGACAGACCCAGCGTCTCGCGCAGCTCGATGAAGAAGTCGAGTGCGTCCAGCGGCAGTTCGGCGTCGCCGCGGTGGCGCCGTACGGAGTCGGCGGGTATCTGCCAGTGGTCGAGGGCGAACCGGCGCGCGGTGAAGCGGTACTCGGTCGCGCCGTCGTCGCTCCGTACTCGGTAACGGTCCTCGCCGAGGGGCTCGGGCGTCAGGATGCGCTCGTGGGAGAACTCCGCGAGGGCTTTGCGGATGAGGAGCCGGCCGGCCTGCTCCCAGCGCTCGGGGGTGAGGTGGGCGACGCTGTCCGTGGTTTTCGCCGCGGCGTTCGCGGGTGCTTTCTGGCTGCTCATCGGGTGACTCCTTGTGCTGCGTGAGCGGTCTGCTCGGCCGGGGGCGCCTGCTCGGCTCGTACGGTCTGCTCGTTCTGTACGGCCTGCTTGCTCTGTACGGTCTGCTCGGTCCGTGCGGTCTGCCCGGTCCGTGCGGCGAGCGCGGCGTGGAACATCTCGCGCGTGCAGACGCTCAGATAGGCGTCCTTCTCCGGCTTCTCCAGTTTTCTCTCGATCCGGAAGCCGACCGCCTCGTTGAGGGCGTGGACGGCGGCGTTGCGCACATCGGGCTCGACGACCACACGCGTCACGGACGGGTCGTCGAAGAGCAGCGCCATCACCGTCGTGATCACGGCGCGGGTGAAGCCGTGCAGCCGCCGCGCGCCGTCGACGGGGGCGACCAGGAAGTGCATCCCGATGTCGCCGGGCTCGGCGTCGTACAGGCCCTTCAGCTCCACCTCGGCCGGGTCGTACCGCTCGATGAGGAAGGCGGGGACGCCGTCGTGCAGCCCGAGGAACGCGTCGTGGTTCGTGGCGGCGGCGATGCCCATGTACTCGCGCTCCACGTCCGGCAGCGTCGCGCCCTGCATCAGCCAGAAGGCCGCCTTGGGGTGCGTGACCCAGCCGTGGAGCAGTTCGATGTCGGCGAACGGGTCGACGGCGCGCACCTCGAAGAGGCCCAGCCGCTCGTCCGTACGGGAGAACAGGATCTCCGGCTCCGCCGCGTGCCCGGGGTGTTCCGCGCGCCCGGTCATCGGACGGTGCCTTCCGGCGCGGCGAACTCCTGGAAGGCGATGGCCTTCTCGACCGGGTAGTACTCGCGCCCCAGCAGCTCGCCGATGATGTACGCGTTGCGGTACGGGCCCATGCCCAGGTCGGGCGAGGTGATGCTGTGCGTGTGCACGGCGGCGTTCTGGAGGAAGATCCCGCGCCCGGTCGTGTCGATGCTGTAGTTGCGGGCGACGTCGTAGCGGCCGTGGCCGTCCAGCCTGATCCGGTCCGCGACCGGCTCCAGGAAGGCGGGGGCGACGTACTTGTAGCCGGTGGCGAGGACCAGGCCCTGGGAGGCGAGCGAGAAGTCCCGTTCCTGCTCCTCCTGGCGCAGTCCGAGCGTGTAGGTCCCGTGCTCGTACGAGGCCGAGGTCAGCGCGGTGTTGGCGAGCAGCCGGGTGCGCACCGGGCCCGTGAGGTTCTTCTGGTAGAGCAGGTCGAAGATCTGGTTGATGAGTTCCGAGTCGATGCCCTTGAACAGGCCCTTCTGCCCCGCCTCCAGCCGGTAGCGGGTGGCCTCCGGCAGCGCGTGGAAGTAGTCGATGTACTCCGGGGAGGTCATCTCCAGCGTCAGTTTGGTGTATTCGAGCGGGAAGAAGCGCGGCGAGCGGGTGATCCAGTTGAGCTGGTAGCCGTGCGTGTCGATGTCGGAGAGCAGGTCGTAGTAGATCTCCGCGGCGCTCTGCCCGCTGCCGACCAGGGTGATGGACTCTTTTTTCTGGAGCTCCGCCTTGCCCTGGAGGTAGCGGGAGTTGTGCAGGACGTCACCGCCGAGCCCCTGGCAGGACTCGGGGACGTACGGCGGGGTCCCGGTGCCGAGCACCAGACGCCGGGCGCGGTAGGTCTCGTCCGCGGTGCGGACCACGTACAGCTCGCTCTCCTCCTCGTACGCGACGGAGGTCACCGTGCGGTTGAAGCGCACGCTGGAGAGTTTGGCGGCGGCCCAGCGGCAGTAGTCGTTGTACTCGGTCCGCAGCGGATAGAAGTTCTCGCGGATGTAGAACGAGTACAGCCGCCCGGACTCCTTCAGGTAGTTGAGGAAGGAGTACGGCGAGGTCGGGTCGGCCAGCGTGACCAGGTCCGACAGGAACGGCGTCTGGAGGTGGGCGCCTTCGAGGAACATCCCCGAGTGCCACTCGAAGTCGGGTTTCGACTCCAGGAAGACACCGTCGAGTTCGTCGATCGGCTCGGTCAGGCAGGCGAGTCCCAGGTTGAAGGGGCCGAGCCCGATGCCGACGAAGTCGTACGGCGCGCTGCGCTCAGGAAGCGTGGACAAGGTTCTCTCCCAGGTACTGCTCGGCGTGGCCGGAGATCAGATCGAGGACGGCGGCGATGTCGCGCACGGTGGTCTCGGGGTTGAGCAGGGTGAACTTCAGGTACTGGCGTCCGCCCACGGTCGTCCCGGCGACCACGGCCTCGCCCGAGGCGAAGAGCGCCTTGCGGGCGTGCAGGTTGGCGCGGTCGATCTCGGTGGGGCTGGTGATGTGGTCGGGGATGTAGCGGAAGACCAGCGTGGAGAGCCGGGGCTCCACGACGACGTCGTAGCGCGGGTCGGCGGCGAGGAGCTGCCATCCCTCGGCGGCCAGGTCGCAGACCTCGTCGAAGAGTTCCCCGATGCCGTCGGCGCCCATGACGCGCAGGGTCATCCACAGTTTGAGGGCGTCGAAGCGGCGCGTGGTCTGGAGGGACTTGTCGACCTGGTTGGGGATGCGCTCCTCGACCGTCCGGCGCGGGTTCAGATAGTCCGCGTGGTACGTGGCGTGGCGCAGGGTGGCCCCGTCCCGTACCAGCACGGCCGACGAACTCACCGGCTGGAAGAAGGACTTGTGGTAGTCGACGGTGACGGAGTCGGCGTGCTCGATGCCGTTCAGGAGCGCCCGGCGGGTGAGGGAGGTCAGCAGCCCGCAGCCGTACGCCGCGTCGACGTGCATCCAGGTGTCGTACTGCTCGCAGAGCGCGGCGATCTCCGGCAGCGGGTCGATGGAGCCGAAGTCGGTGGTGCCCGCGGTCGCGACGACGGCCATCGGGGTCAGCCCCTCGGCGCGGCAGCGCTCCAGCTCGGCGGCGAGGGCCACGGTCTGCATGCGCTTGTCGCGGTCGCAGGGGATCGAGACCACGGCGTTCGGGCCGAGCCCGAGCAGGGTGGCCGACTTCTGCACGCTGAAGTGGCTGCACTCGGAGGCGAAGACACGCAGTTTCGTCAGCTCGTCGGCTTTGGCCTCCTCGCGGGCGAAGAGCAGCGCCTGGAGGTTGGACTGGGTGCCGCCACTGGTGAAGACACCGTCCGCACCGGCGCCCAGCCCGATGCGCTGCGCGGTCCAGTCGATGAGCCGGCGCTCGATCAGGGTGCCGCCGGCGCTCTGGTCCCAGGTGTCCAGGGAGGAGTTGACGGCGGAGAGCACGGCCTCGCCGAGCACGGCGGGTATGACGACCGGGCAGTTGAGGTGCGCGAGATACCGCGGATGGTGGAAGTAGACGGCGTCCCGCAGATAGACGCTCTCCAACTCGTCGAGCGCGGCCGAGGCGTCTCCGAGCGGCTGGTCCAGATCGACCGCGGAGACCACGGGGGCCAGTGCGTCGGGGGTGATACCGCTGAACGGCTTCTCCGTTGTGGCGAGTCGGTTCGCCACCCGCTCGACTCCTTCGGTCACGGAGCGCCGATAGCGGTCCGCCGTCGCGCCATTGAGCAGGTGCGCACGCATGCTGGGGTCCTCCCGGATGTGGGGGTGCGGGGGTGGGGCTTGCTGAGGCTTGGTTAGGTTAGCCTAACCTAACTTCTCGTTTCAATCTCGCATCGAACCGTCCTCGTCACACCGCCGGTGCGGCGAGGGTCCCTCCGTGGTGCGTCGAGTGGTGCGTCTCCCGGCCGTTCGCCACCGGCCGTCGCGCTGTCCGTCGCCTGCCGCGCGCTGTCCACCACTGGCTGTCGCGCTGTCCGCCGCCGGCCGTCGTGCTGTCCGCCGTCCCGCCGCGCGCCGGTCCGCGCGCGTGCGGGGGCGCGTGCGCGCGGACCTGTTGGGCGGACCTCCGCGCCCTGCGGGTACGGGCTACGCGGCGGCCCGCGCCGCTTCCCCGGCCCGCTCGCGGACCGTCTCCGCGGCGCCCTTCCTGGCCGACTCGGCCGCAGCCTCGCGCAGTTGCTCCTCGCTCAGCCCGAGCCGCCAGTAGCCGACGAACGTCACCCGGCGCCGGTCGACGCCCCGTTCGTGTACGAGATGGCGGCGCAGCGCCTTGACCGTGCCCGACTCCCCGGCGATCCACGCGTACGGGGCGCTCCCGCGCGGCTCGAAGGCGCGGACGGCCTCCAGTGCGGACGGCGCGCCCTCGTCCCGTACCAGCCAGGTGATCCGGGCGTCGGCGGCGGTGGGCAGCGGCTGCCGGTCCGCGGCGTGCGGCACATCGATCCAGACATCGGCCTTCAGGCCCGCCGGCAGCCACTCCAGGATCGCCGACGCGGCGGGCAGCGCCGTCTCGTCGGCCCAGATCAGTACGGAGTCGGCGTCGGCCGGCGGCCGGAACCGCACCGCCGTGTTCTCCGCCACGGCGGGGCCCAGCACCAGCACCTGGTCGCCGGGCGAGGCCCGGCCCGCCCAGCGGCAGGCGGGGCCGCCGTCGGGGTGGAGCGCGAAGTCGATGTCGACCTCGTCCGGGTCGCGGCGCTGCTCCCGCAGGGTGTACGAGCGCATCACGGCCCGTACGTCGTCGGGCAGCGCGCGCCACGCCGTCCACCAGCCCTCGCCCTCCTCCACCGGCACGACCGGCGCGCTCTGGCCCGGGTGCGGGAGGAAGAGCGACAGGCTCTGGTCGCGGCCCCCGGCGGCGAAGCCGGCGAGCTCGCCGTCGCTCCGGCCGCCGAAGGTGACGCGGACCAGGGACGGGCTGAGGCGCCGCGTCCGTACGACCTGGAGGGAGAAGAAACGGAACGGGGCTGTCTCAGCCGTCTTCATGGGGGTCAGCCGACCTTCCTCGCGGTTTCGGTTGCCTGGGCCGGACCGGAGTATGTGGGCATGACGATTCCCATCCCTGGGTGCTGGGTACGGCCTGTGACAGCCAGGTTGCTCATTCGAAGGTAGGTTAGCCTAACCTCACCGAGTATCCCAGGGTGCGTCCGGCACACGGACGCGGAAAAGCAGGGGGCCGGAGGCCCGGCCCCCGCCGGGCGGCGCGACGGGCGGCCGGGGAGCGGCCCGGATCAGTCCGGCAGGCCCAGCTCACGGGCGATGAGCATGCGTTGGACCTCGCTGGTCCCCTCACCGATCTCCAGGATCTTGGAGTCGCGCCACATCCGGGCCACCGGATATTCGTTCATGAAGCCGTAACCGCCGTGGATCTGGGTGGCGTCCCGGGCGTTGTCCACGGCGACCGTCGACGAGTACAGCTTCGCGATCGCCGCCTCCTTCTTGAACGGCTCCCCGTGCGTCAGCCGCGAGGCCGCGTCCCGCCAGCCGATCCGCGCCATGTGCGCGCGGGTCTCCATGTCCGCGATCTTGAACTGGATCGCCTGGTTGGCGCCGATCGGCCGGCCGAAGGCGTGCCGCTGCGCCGCGTACGCCACCGACTCGTCCACACACCCCTGGGCGAGCCCCGTCGCCAGCGCGGAGATCGCGACCCGGCCCTCGTCCAGGATCCGCAGGAACTGCGCGTACCCGCGCCCCTCCTCGCCGAGCAGATTCGCCAGCGGGACCCGTACGTCGGAGAAGGACAGCTCGCGGGTGTCCGACGCGTTCCACCCGACCTTCGAGTACGGGGCGGCGACCGTGAAGCCGGGGGTGCCGGACGGGACGATGATCGAGGAGATCTCCGGACGCCCGTCCGCCTTGCGGCCGGTGACGGCGGTGACCGTCACCAGACCCGTGATGTCCGTGCCCGAGTTGGTGATGAAGCACTTGGTGCCGTTGATCACCCACTGGTCGCCCTCGCGCACCGCCGTGGTGCGCGTACCGCCCGCGTCGGAACCGCAGTCGGGCTCGGTCAGCCCGAACGCGCCCAGCATCTCGCCCGAACAGAGCCGGGGCAGCCACGCGAGCTTCTGCTCCTCCGTGCCGAACCGGTACACCGGCATGGCGCCCAGCGAGACCCCGGCCTCCAGGGTGATCGCCACCGAGGAGTCGACGCGCGCCAGCTCCTCCAGCGCGATCCCGAGCGCGAGGTAGTCGCCGCCCATACCGCCGTACTCCTCCGGGAACGGCAGCCCGAACAGCCCCATCCGCCCCATCTCACGGACGATCTCGTACGGGAACTCGTGGCGCTCGTAGAAGTCGCCGATCTTGGGCGCGACCACCTCGCGCGCGAACTCCTCGACGGTACGGCGCAGTTCTTCGTGCTCGGTGGAGAGGCGGTGGTCCAGGGGCATCGGGTCACTCCTTGGGGGACTGGGCCGTGTCGGACGCCGCCGTCCGGCCGGACAGCGCGCGGACGGTACGGGAGGGGCTGGGGCGGCCCAGCTCCCCGGCCAGCCAGACGCTGGTGGCGGTGAGCCGGCCGAGGTCGACACCGGTCTCCACCCCGAGGCCGTCGAGCATCCACACCAGGTCCTCGGTGGCGAGGTTCCCGGTGGCGCTCCTGGCGAACGGGCAGCCGCCCAGGCCGCCCGCCGACGCGTCCACCGTCGTCACGCCGTGCTGGAGCGCGGCGAGCGTGTTGGCGAGCGCCTGGCCGTAGGTGTCGTGGAAGTGCACGGCGAGGGTGCTGGTCGCCACCCCCTCCTCGTTCAACTCGGAGAGCAGCGCCTGGACATGACCGGGGGTGGCCACCCCGATGGTGTCGCCGAGGCTCAGCTCGTCGCACCCCATGTCCCGCAGCGCCTTGGCGACGGCGACGACCTGGTGGATCGGGACGGGCCCCTCCCACGGGTCGCCGAAGCACATGGAGAGATAGCCGCGCACCCCCATCCGCTCCTCACGGGCGCGGGCGACGACCGGCGCGAACATGGCGAGCGATTCGTCCACGGTCCGGTTCAGATTGGCCTTGGCGAAGGACTCGGTGACGCTGGCGAACACGGCGACCCGGCGGGCCCCGAGCGCCAGCGCGCGGTCCAGACCGTGCCCGTTCGGCACGAGGACCGGCAGCTCCACCTCGCCCCGCAGATCCGCCAGCAGCGGGAAGAGCGCCTCGGCGTCCGCCAGTTGGGGCACCCACTTCGGGTGGACGAAGCTGGTGGCCTCGACGGTGGTCAGCCCGGCGTGCGCGAGCCGGTGGATGAACTCGGCCTTCACCTCGGTCGGTACGACGTTCGTCTCGTTCTGGAGCCCGTCCCGCGCGCCCACCTCGTGGATACGGACCCGGGGCGGCAGCCCCTGCGCGGGAACGGCCATGGGCAGCCCGTCGGTCATGACTCCTCCTGTACGCCGGAGATCGGTGCGCGGGAGACCGGTGCGCCTGGCATCGGTGCGCCTGGCACCGGTACGCCGGGCGGCTGTGCGCCGGGCGCCGGTACGCCGGGCGGCTGTGCGCCGGGCGCCGGTACGCCGGGCGGCCCGGAGACCGGCTCCCCGGGCGGCTGGGCCGCGGGCGGCCCTGCCGGGGTGACGACGGCCAGCACCTGGTCCATGGCGACCGTGGCGCCGGGGGTGACGTCCAGCTCGGCGACCGTCCCGTCGTGCGGGGCGGAGATGACGTGCTCCATCTTCATCGCCTCCACGACCAGCAGGCTCTGTCCCGCCACGACCGTGTCCCCGACGCCCACCTTCACCACGGTGACCGTCCCCGGCATCGGCGCGGTCAGCGCGTCCACGCCGCCCGCCGCCCCGGCGCCCCGCAGCGCCGCCTCCACCGGGTCGAAGTCCTGCACGTGCCAGCTCTCGCCGTTCCTGCCGAGCCACCGCCCCGCCCGGTGGAAGGTGTGGGTCACTCCGTCCAGGGTGACGGTGACGAGACCGGGCTCCACCCGGAACCCGTCCGAGGCCGAGATCTCGTACGTCACCGGGTCCTGTCCCGCGACACGCAGCGAGTGGCGTACGGGCGCGGGCGCGCCGCCCAGCCGCCAGCCGCTCGGCACGGAGAAGGGATCCACCCACCCCGCCGCTCCCGTGGGGCCTTCCGCCGCGGAGGGCTCCAGCTCCGCCTGGCGGACGGCCGCCGCCGCCGCGTACACCTCCGGCGGCACCCCGTCCGGCACCAGGGCGGCCATCTCGCGCTCCACCAGCCCCGTGTCCAGCTCGCCCGCGACCACCGCGGGAAGGGCCAGCAGCCGGCGCAGGAACCCGGCGTTCGTCGGGACCCCGAGCGTGACCGTGTCCGCGAGGGCCGCCCGCAGGGTGCGCAGCGCCGTGGCCCGGTCGGGGCCGTGGGCGACGACCTTCGACAGCATCGGGTCGTACGTACTGCCGACCTCCGTGCCGACCGCGAGGCCCGAGTCCGTCCGCACGCCGCCGCCCTGCGGCTCGCGCAGCGCCAGCACCGTGCCCCCGGAGGGCAGGAAGCCCCGGCTGCCCTCCTTCACGGAGACCGTCTCCGCGTAGATCCTGGCCTCCACCGCGTGCCCGGTGAAGGTGATGTCCTCCTGGGCGAGGGCAAGTTCCTCCCCGGCGGCCACCCGGAGCTGCCACTCCACCAGATCGAG
This sequence comes from Streptomyces sp. NPDC059142, assembly GCF_042755665.1. Classification (NCBI taxonomy): domain Bacteria; kingdom Bacillati; phylum Actinomycetota; class Actinomycetes; order Kitasatosporales; family Streptomycetaceae; genus Streptomyces; species Streptomyces sp. NPDC059142. The sequence continues at coordinate 85,870 of NZ_JBHZDA010000012.1, read as the reverse complement.
ACCGGTGATCAGCTCCGTGACCGGATGCTCGACCTGGAGGCGGGTGTTCATCTCCATGAAGAAGTACGACGCCGGGTCGTCGCCCGGGACGATGAACTCGACCGTCCCCGCCCCCGTGTAGCAGCACGAGCGCGCCGCGCGGACCGCCGCCTCGCCCATCGCCGCGCGCGTCGCCGCGTCCAGCAGCACGGACGGCGCCTCCTCCACCACCTTCTGGTGGCGGCGCTGGAGCGAGCACTCGCGCTCGCCCAGATGCACCACGTTCCCGTACGTGTCGCCGAGGACCTGGATCTCGATATGGCGCGGCCGGTCCACCCACCGCTCCAACAGCAGCGTGTCGTCCCCGAAGGAGGAGCGGGCCTCGCGCCGCGCCGCCGCGATCTCCTCGGCGAGCGCCGCCTCCGCGCGCACCAGCCGCATGCCCTTGCCGCCGCCGCCCGCCGACGGCTTCAGCAGCACCGGCATCCCGATCCGGGCAGCCGCCTCGGTCAACTGGGCGTCCGTCAGCCCGCTGCCCGAGGAGCCGGGCACCACGGGGACGCCCGCCGCCCGTACCGTCTCCTTCGCCCGGATCTTGTCGCCCATCAGCTCGATCGCGGCGGCCGGCGGTCCGATGAAGACCAGCCCCGCGTCGGCGCAGGCCCGCGCGAACGCCGCGTTCTCCGAGAGGAAGCCGTATCCCGGGTGGACCGCCTGCGCGCCCGTACGCGCCGCCGCGTCCAGCAGCCGGTCGGCGCGGAGGTAGCTCTCCGACGCCGCCGCGGGCCCGATCCGTACCGCCGTGTCCGCCTCGCGTACGTGGCGCGCGTCCGTGTCCGCGTCGCTGAACACCGCGACCGACCGCACGCCGAGGGCGCGCAGCGTACGGATCACGCGGACCGCGATCTCGCCACGATTGGCCACCAGGACCGTGTCGAACATTGCCGCTCCCACCCTCACCCTCGCCCTCTCACATCCGGAAGACGCCGAAGCCCGCTTCACCGAGCGGGGCGTTGGCACACGCGGTCAGGGCGAGACCCACCACCTGACGGGTCTCCAGCGGGTCGATCACCCCGTCGTCCCAGAGGCGCGCCGTCGCGTAGTAGGCGTTGCCCTGTGTCTCGTACTGCGCGCGGACCGGGTCCTTGAACGCCTCCTCCTCGTCGGCGCCCCATTCCTCGCCGCGCCCCTCGATCTGGTCCCGCTTGACCGTCGCGAGCACGGAGGCGGCCTGCTCGCCGCCCATCACGGAGATCTTGGCGTTGGGCCACATCCACAGGAAGCGGGGGGAGTAGGCCCGCCCGCACATCGAGTAGTTGCCCGCCCCGTACGAACCGCCCACCACGACCGTCAGCTTCGGGACCCGCGCGCAGGCCACCGCCGTCACCATCTTCGCGCCGTGCTTGGCGATCCCGCCCGCCTCGTAGTCCCGGCCGACCATGAACCCCGAGATGTTCTGGAGGAAGAGCAGGGGAATGCCGCGCTGGTCGCACAGCTCGATGAAGTGCGCCCCCTTCTGCGCGGACTCGGAGAAGAGGATGCCGTTGTTGGCGACGATCCCGACCGGATGGCCGTGGACATGCGCGAACCCCGTCACCAGCGTCGTACCGAACTCGGCCTTGAACTCGGCGAACCGGGAGCCGTCCACCACCCGCGCGATCACCTCGCGCACGTCGTAGGGCGTACGGGAGTCCACCGGCACCGCGCCGTACAGCCCGGCCGGATCCACCGCGGGATCCTCGACCGGCTCCACCGACCAGGGCAGCGCCCCGCGCGCGGGCAGTGTCGAGACGATGGTGCGCATGATCCGCAGCGCGTGCGCGTCGTCCTCCGCGAGATGGTCGGTCACCCCGGACGTACGGGAGTGGACCTCGCCGCCGCCCAGCTCCTCCGCCGTGACCACCTCGCCCGTCGCCGCCTTCACCAGCGGCGGCCCGCCCAGGAAGATCGTGCCCTGCCCGCGCACGATCACCGCCTCGTCGCTCATCGCCGGGACGTACGCCCCGCCCGCCGTGCAGGAGCCGAGGACGGCGGCGATCTGCGGGATGCCGGCGCCCGACATCCTGGCCTGGTTGTAGAAGATCCGGCCGAAGTGGTCCCGGTCGGGGAAGACCTCGTCCTGGAGCGGCAGGAAGGCGCCGCCCGAGTCGACGAGATACAGGCACGGCAGCCGGTTCTCCAGGGCCACCTCCTGGGCGCGCAGATGCTTCTTCACCGTCATGGGGTAGTACGTGCCGCCCTTGACCGTGGCGTCATTGGCGACGATCACCACCTCGCGGCCGCTGACCCGGCCGATCCCGGCGATCACCCCGGCGGCCGGGGCCGCCCCTCCGTACATCCCCTCCGCCGCCAGCGGCGCCAGCTCCAGGAAGGGCGAACCGGGGTCGAGGAGGGCGTCCACCCGCTCGCGCGGCAGCAGCTTCCCGCGCGCGGTGTGCCGGGCCCGGGCCTTCTCGCCGCCGCCCAGCCGCGCCGCGCCGAGCCGGGCGCGCAGCGCGTCGGCCAGCGCGCCGTGCGCCACCTCGTTGGCCTTCCAGGCCGCGGACGCGGGGTCGGCGGAGCTGGTCAGCACGGGGGCCCGCTGCGCCGCCGGCCGCACGGCCTCCCGTACCGCCGTGTGCCCGTCCACCCGCCTTGTCGGCTGCTGCATCGCTGGTAGCTCCCTTGCTCCGGCCCGCGTCCGTCCGCCCACCCGCGTCCGGCCATCTGTTCCTGCCCGGATGTTAGTGAGCGTTAACCTCGCGTCTCCAGGTTAACGATCGCTAACGACCCTGTCTAGAATGATTTCCCATGAGCACCCGGACCGCCGCGCCGACCCGCCGCGAACAGATCCTCAAGCAGGCCGCGCGCCTCTTCGCCGAGCGTGGTTTCCACGGCGTGGGCGTCGACGAGATAGGGGCGGCCGTCGGGATCAGCGGACCGGGGCTGTACCGCCACTTCGCGGGCAAGGACGCCATGCTCGCCGAGCTGCTGGTGGGCATCAGCGGCCGGCTGCTGGACGGCGGGCGGCTGCGCGTCAGGGAGGCCGGCGGGGCGGCGGACCGGGCGGGGGAGGGCCGGGACCCGGCCGCGCTGCTGGCCTCGCTGATCGACGGCCATATCGACTTCGCGCTGGACGACCGGCCGCTGATCACCCTCCACGACCGGGAGCTGGACCGGCTCAGGGACAGCGACCGCAAGCTGGTGCGTCAGCTCCAGCGGCAGTACGTGGAGCTGTGGGTCACGGTCGTGCGGGAGCTCTACCCGCGCGTACCGGAGGCGCAGGCGCGCGGCGCCGTGCACGCCGTCTTCGGGCTGCTCAACTCGACGCCGCACCTCGGCCCCTACGGCGGCGGGGCGCCGGGCCGGGCCAGGACGGAGGCGCTGCTGCGGCGCCTGGCGCACGGCGCCTTCGCCGCGCTGGGCGACGAGGGCGACGTACGCGGTGAAGGGGACCGGTTCAGGCGGCCTTGAGCCCCGAAAGCTCCCTGGCCAGCGTCTCCACGGGCTGGAAGGTCACCCCGAGCAGCGCGACGTGCTTCCAGTGCAGCGAGCCGTCCGGCGCGATCAGGAACACCGACCGGCGCACCCCGATCCCGGGCGCGGCCACCCCGAACGCCTTCGCGACCGACCGGTCGGTGTCGGCGAGCAGCGGAATCCGAAGATCGTACTTACGTGCGAAGGTCTCATGGCTGTCGACGTCCTGCGGGCTGATGCCCCAGACCTCGGCCCCCAGATCCGTGAACGTCTCCAGACCGCTGGAGTACGAGCAGAGCTGCTTGGTGCAGACGGTGGTGTCGTCCCCGGGGTAGAAGGCGAGGACCAGGGGATGCCCCTGCCGCTCTTCGAGCCGGTACTCCCGCCGTACGAAGGTGTCGCCGTCGAGCACGCCGCCCGGCAGCGTGAAGGGCTCTACGGGACGGCCGAGATCGGGTGAAGCTGCCACAGGAGACTCCTGGTCGAGGGTCGGGGACGGATGAGAGGGACGGATGAGAGGGACGGACGTACGGACAGTGGACCACCCCTCGCGGGGCATTCGGCACCGGGGTCCCGCCGGATTGCCCGGGGCGGCCCCTCCCGGGCCGCCGGACCCCCGCCGCGCCGTGCGGGCCTGACGGCGCGGCGGCCTGACGGCACAATGGGCTCATGCCGATACCGAGCCGCCCCGCCCTCGTCGACCATCTCGTCCGTACGCGCATCGCGGGCAATGTCGCGACACCCCGCGACAACAACCTCCGCCACTACCGCAAGCTCGCCAACGGCGACCGCCACTACTGGCTGGGCCTGGAGCTGGGCGACCGCTGGACCGACGAGCAGGACGTGCTCGCCGTGATGGCCGAGCGCTGCGGGGTGAACGACGACCCGGAGCACCGCGCCGGCCAGGACACCATCGACCCCGAGCTGACCGTCGACGCCCTGGAGCGGATGGCCGCCCGGCTGCGCAAGGCCGCCGACGCCCAGGAGCGCGTCCTCTTCGCGACCGGTCACCCGGGCGGGCTGCTGGACGTGCACCGGCAGACCGCCGACGCGCTGCGCGCCGCCGGGTGCGAGATCGTCACGATCCCCGCCGGGCTCACGGCGGACGAGGGCATGGTCTTCCAGTTCGCCGACGTCGCGGTGCTGGAGCGCGGCGCGACCCTGTGGCACACGCACTCCCCGGAGCCGATGCGGGCGATCCTCGACGGTCTGGAGCGCGACGGCAGACCCCAGCCCGACCTGGTGGTCGCCGACCACGGCTGGGCGGGGTGCGCGGGGCAGCGGGGTCTCGACTCGATGGGGTACGCGGACTGCAACGACCCCGCGCTCTTCCTCGGCGAGGCGGAGGGCACCCTCGGTGTGACGGTCCCGCTGGACGACCATGTGACGGACCCGCGTTTCTACGACCCGATGACGGCCTATCTGCTCAACGCCGCCGGTCTGCTCTGACGGCGCCGCCGCCCCCTGCGGAGCGGGACGGCCGGTTCACTCGCGCGGTACCCGGATCACGCCCTCCTGGATCACCGAGATCGCCAGCCTGCCGTCCCGGGTGAAGATCCGCGCCTGCCCCAGCCCGCGCCCGCCCGAGGACGACGGGGACTGCTGGTCGTACAGCAGCCACTCGTCCGCCCGGAACGGCCGGTGGAACCACATGGCGTGGTCCAGACTCGCCCCCACCACGTCCCCGACCGTCCAGCCGCCCCGCCCGTGGGCCAGCAGCACCGAGTCGAGCAGCGTCATGTCGGAGACGTACGTCGCCAGACAGACGTGCAGCAGGGGATCGTCGCTCAGCTTCCCCGCCGTACGGAACCACACCTGGGAGCGCGGCTCGCGCGGCTCTCCCACCCCGGCGTACGGCGGCGCGTCCACATAGCGCAGATCGACCGCCGCGCGCGCCTCCATCAGCCGGTCCACCACACCCGGGTGGACGAACCGGTCGGCGTACCGGGGCAGCAGCTCCGCGCCCGTCGGCAGCGTCTCCGGATCCGGCGCCCCCGGCATCTCCGACTGGTGCTCCAGCCCCTCCTCGTACGTCTGGAAGGACGCCGAGAGATGGAAGACGGGCCGGCCGTGCTGGACGGCGACCACCCGCCGCGTGGTGAAGGAGCGCCCGTCCCTGATCCGGTCGACGGTGTAGACGATCGGCGCGCCGGGGTCGCCGGGCCGCAGGAAGTACGCGTGCAGGGAGTGGGCCGTACGGTCGGCGGGGACCGTACGGCCCGCGGCCACCAGCGCCTGGGCGGCGACCTGCCCGCCGAAGACGCGCGGGACGACCGCGGACGCGGAGGAGCTCTCGCCGCGGAAGATGTCCTGCTCGATCCGCTCCAGGTCGAGCAGATCGAGCAGCGAGGACAGGGCGTCCGGAGTGTTCGGAGCGTCCGGAGTGCCGGGGGCGTCGTCCATCGGTGCGGCTTACAGCCCCATCGACTTGGCGATGATCATCTTCATGACCTCGCTGGTGCCGCCGTAGATCCGGTTGACGCGGTTGTCCGCGTACAGGCGGGCGATCGGGTACTCGTTCATGTAGCCGTAGCCGCCGTGGAGCTGGAGGCACTTGTCGATCACGCGGTGCGCGACCTCGGTGGTGAAGAGCTTCGCCGAGGCGGCCTCGGCGGCGGACAGCTCGCCCAGGTCGTGCGCCTCCAGCGCGCGGTCCACGACCGCCTCCGCCGCGTCCACCTCCGCCTTGCAGGCGGCCAGCTCGAACTTGGTGTTCTGGAAGGACGCCACGCTCTTGCCGAAGACCGTACGGTCCTGCACGTACGCCTGCGCGAACCGGACCGCCGCCGCGGCCTGCGCGTACGCCCCGACCGCGATGCCCAGACGCTCCTGCGGCAGGTTCTGGCCGAGGTAGGAGAAGCCCTTGTTCTCCTCGCCGAGCAGATCCCCCACCGGCACCTTCACGTCGGTGAAGGACAGCTCGGCGGTGTCGGAGGTCTTCAGCCCCAGCTTGTCGAGCTTGCGGCCGACCGCGTACCCCTCCGCCTTCGTGTCCACGACCAGCAGCGAGATCCCGTGCCGCCGGTCCTCGGGCGTCGGGGCGGCGGTACGGGCGCAGACGATGACGCGGTCCGCGTGGACACCGCCGGTGATGAACGTCTTCGCGCCGTTGAGGACGTAGTGCGTCCCGTCCTCGGAGAGCTTGGCCGTCGTCTTCATCCCGGCCAGGTCGGAGCCGGTGCCGGGCTCGGTCATGGCGATCGCGTACATCGTCCGGCCGCTGACGAAGTCGGGCAGCCACCGCTTCTTCTGCTCGTCGGTGGCGTACGCCTTCAGATACGGCAGACAGAGCGCGACATGCACGCCCGACCCTCCGAAGGAGACCCCGGCGCGGGCGCACTCCTCGGTGATGACGGCCTGGAACTTGAAGGACTCCTCGCCGGCGCCGCCGTACTCCTCGGGCACCTCGATCCCGAAGATGCCCAGCTCACCGAGGGTGTGGTAGAAGTCGCGGGGCGCCTGCCCCGCCGCGTACCACTCGTCGTAGACAGGGACGACCTCGGCTTCGACGAAAGCGCGTATGGTCTCCCGGAACGCCTCGTGGTCCTCGTTGTAAACGGTACGGCGCACGGGAAAACCTCCTGCGGTTCGCGACGGGACGGAGCATTCGATTAAGCGCTTGCTCAGTCCAAGTTACCCGGCGGTTCGTCCGGGTGTCCAGAGGTCGCCGGTGGCGTGAAGCGGTCACGTGGTGGCGTGCAGATGCCCCCGCGCCCACTCCTCGAACGGGGTGAGCGGGATGCCGAGGGCCCGCGCGAACTCCGGGCGGGCCGGCTGGCCCGCCACGTTCACGAACTCGTGCGCGGCGCCCATCCCCGGCATCCCGGCGGCGAACGCCTCCTCCTCGGTCATGTCGGGCGCGGTCAGCTCCGTACCCAGGACCCGGGAGAGGACCGCCGCGACCTCCGTCATCGTCAGGCACTCGCTCGCCAGCTCCAGCTCCACCCCGTCGAACCGCTCCGGCCGGGCGACGGCGGCGGCAGCGGCCCGGCCGATGTCGTCGACCGCGACCAGCGACAGGGTCGTCCCGGGCTTGATGACGCTCACCAGTCCGCCCGCGACGCCGCGCGGGAACAGGAACGCCATGGAGGGCAGGAAGTTGTCCATGAAGAAGGCCGGCTTGATGAGCGTCCAGTGCGCGAAGCCCGCCTCGCGCACCCGGTCCTGGAGTCCGGACTTGGTGGTGTAGTACGGCTCCATCGCCGCCCAGCGGCCCTCGGCCCAGCCGGGGGCCCCGGTGTGCTGCCCGGCGCCGGAGACCGAGGTGTGCACGAACTGCTCCACCCCGGCGGCCCTCGCGCCCTCGATCAGGTTGGCGCCCTGGGCCAGCTCGCCTTCGAAGTCGATGCCGTCCTCGCTCATCGCGGGCATCTGTACGGAGAAGACGGCGCGGGCCCCTTCGGCCGCCCTCGTCACGGAGGCGCGGTCGAGGAGGTCGCCGGTGACCAGCTCGGCCCCGAGCGCCTCGACGGCCTTCGCCCGCGCGCTCGCCGGGTCGCGGACCAGCGCCCGGACGGGGACGCCCGCCGCGAGCAGGGCGCGGGCGGTGGCGCCGCCCTGCCGGCCGGTGGCGCCGGTGACCAGGACGGGCGCGGATCCGGGTGGTACGGCGGCTGTGGGCATGGCACTCCTCGGGCAGGGGGCGTCCGGTGCGTGACCGGCGCCGACGCTAAACGGCGGGGTCCGCCGTTTCTTCTTCGGTAAGATACGGAGGGCCCCGCCACTTAGCAACTCCCCCCTCGACGATTCCGGAGATGACGCCATGCCGGTCCAGCGCGCGGACGCCCGGCGCAACTACGCGCGGATCCTCGCCGTGGCCGAGGCGGAGGTCGCCGAACACGGCGCCGACGCCTCCCTGGAGCAGATCGCACGCGTCGCGGGGGTCGGCTCCGCCACCGTCCGCCGGCACTTCCCCAGCCGCCGCGCGCTCCTGGACGCGGTCTTCCACGAACGCCTCGACGTCCTGTGCGACCGCGCCCACGAACTCTCCGCCTCGCCCGACGCCCGCGCCGCGCTCCTGGAGTGGCTGACCGCCGTCACCGCGTACGCCGCCTCCGCCCGGGGCCTGGCCGTCGCCCTGACCCCCGACGCGCCGCTCTCCGCGGACGCCGCGCACCTGAACGCCTGCGCGGCGAAGTTCACCGAGGCGCTCGACCCGCTCCTGCGCCGCGCCGAACGGGACGGGGCGGTGGCGCCCGGCCTGACCGTCACCGACCTGCTCACCCTGATCGCGGGCATCGTCTGGGCCACGGAACACCACCGGGACCCGTCCGCCGAGGCGCACCGGCTGCTGGGCCTGACGGTGGCGGGGCTCAGCCCGAAGAGCTGAGGACGCGTGCGTGAAATACGGTGAGACCGGGGCGGCGAGGATCCGCGAAAGGACCATGGACATGGCGCGACAGCACACCGCGGACGACCTGGAGGCCCGCCCCCTGGACCAGGGCTCCGTCGCCGACTGGCAGAGACTCCGCGCGGAGATCGAGAGCGTCGACGGGGCGGGCGAGCACGTCAGCGCCGAAGACCTCGTCGAGATGCTGGAGGACCCCAAACTCGACCCGGCCCGGGACAGCCTGGGCCTGTGGAGCGGGTCGCGCCTCGTCGCGTACGCGGTCCTGCACACACCGCACGGCGCACCGGAGGTGGCCCGTTTCCAGGGCGACGCGGCGGTCCACCCCGACCGGCGGCGGCACGGCATCGGAACCCGGCTCGTCGACTGGCTGGAGGCCCGCGCGGAAACCCGCCTCAAGGCCGACCCCCAGCTCTCCGCCCTGCGCGGCGAACTGCTGCTGGACGGGCTGGCCGGGGACCCGGGGCTGCTGAAACTCGCCCAGCGGCAGGGCTTCCGGCCGTGCCGCTGGTGGTTCGACATGAAGCAGCCGGCCCCCACCGGCGACCGGAGCCCCGAGCCCCGGCCCGCCCCGGAGGGCACCCTTCCGGTCGCGTTCGACGCGACGTACGACGAGGCCACCCGGCTGGCCCACAACGACGCGTTCCGCGACCACTGGAACTTCACCCCGTTCGACGCCACCGACTGGCGCACCTGGGTCACCGGCGCCGGTTCGTTCCGGCCCGCGATGTCCCGGCTGCTGATCGCGGGCGACGAGGTCGTCGCGTACCTCCTCGCGGAGGAGAGCGAGGCGGAGACGGCCGAGACGGGCAGCCGCGACTGCCACGTCGGCTTCCTCGGCACCCGCCGCTCCTGGCGCGGCCGGGGCGCGGCGCAGGCACTCCTGACGGACGTCCTGCGCACGGCGGGCGACGCCGGTTACGACACGGTGTCGCTCACCGTCGACACGGACAACCCGTCGGGAGCGCTGGGCATGTACGAGAGATCGGGCTTCGCGGCGACCCGCGAAGCCGTCACGTACGCGCGCCCGCTCGGCCGGGGAGCGTTCCGCTCCTGACGGCGGCCACGAACGAGGTCCAGGGGGCCGGGGGGAAGAGGAGCGCGGGGGCGTGGGGGGCCTTGGAGTCGCGGACGGGGACGCCGGAGGGGTGGTTGTCGAGTACTTCGAGGCAACTGTCCGCGTCGTTTCCGCTGTAGGACGACTTGCGCCAGCGGTTTGTGCCGGTGGCGTCAGGGGCTGTCATCTCGGTCATTGTGTCCGTATTCCTCTGCTGCTGCCCTGAGCAGGGCAAGCGATTCCCTTGTGGGCAGCGCGTCGCCCAGCGCTAGAGCGTAGGCCGCTTGGATCCGTTCGACCATGGTGGGGTCATCGTGAAGCTTGGCCATGTAAATGGCTTCGGAGTACGCCACGGGCGGTTGATCCTCGAACCACATCAGCGACAGCATGCTCTGCTGGAGCGGGTGGGCCCCCAGGCTGTGCGGCAGCACGTGAATCCGTACGCGTCGAACCTCCGCCAAGTGCACGATGTGGTTCATCTGCTCTGCCATGACCTCCGGCCCGCCGACTGCACGACGTAGCACCGATTCGTCAAGCAGGGCACACACTACGGGGGTTACCGGGGAGTCGAGGATCTTGGCCCGCCCCAGCCGCGTGACGACGATCCTGTCGCACTCCTCCTTGCTCCAAGGCGGCGAAGCCGTATCGAGAACCGCGCGCATATAGCGTTCGGTCTGAAGAATTCCAGGCACGAGGGACAGCGCGAACTCGCGGATTGTGGTGGCTTGTTGTTCGAGTTGTCGCGCGACCTCGAATCGATCGGCGACAACCGAGTCGTCCCGTGGCAGAAAGCTGCGCAGTACATTCCCCGTATTCAGGGCCCTGTCGAGCCGCTGCGCGTCCTCTTTGGACGGGACACGGCGCCCCGCCTCGATGTGCGAGATGTGCGAACGGGTCATGATCGCGGCGTCCGCCAGTTCCTGTTGCGTCAGGCCCGCCGCTACTCGCTGTTCCTTGAGCCAATCGCCGTAGATGCTTCCCATGTGCCGACTCCCTTGCGACAGACGCGGTGTCACCTGCAATCCTCTGGCGAGCCTAGCGAGCGCGGTCGCACTGTGTGAGGGAATCGCTACACAGGGCATTCCTGTGGGGCGTGCCCTTCGAGCAACAGGAGTTGACGACGTGTTCAGTGTGTCTGCCCTCAATGGTTCAAGGGAGGCGCTGCGCCTGCTTCCGTGGTCCGGCGAGGACGGCAAGCCGTGCTACCTCGCCGGTGGCGGGAACGGTTACATCTCCCGGATGGCCGACGAGATGGAGGACGCGCAGCTCGACATGGCTGCCGAAATCCTGGGTCACGCGGCCGACATGCTCGCCGAGTCCAGGACCACCTCCGTGCAGCTCCGCTTTCTCGTGGCCCGGATGTCCGAGGCGCTGCGCGATGTCTGCCGGGTGGCGGAGAGCCGGGGTGCCCGTATCCCGGAGCCTCCGTGTCCCGATGTGGAGGACTCCGAGGGCTGACCCCCGGTGGCGGGCCGGCCGGTCCCGTGAGGTGCCGCTCCGTCAGTCGCGGTGTGCGGCCTGTCTCCTGGACCAGGCGGTGGCGTCCACTCCGTACCGGGTCAGGAGCCGTGCGAACTGGGTCCGCTCCTCCGGTGACCAGGTGACGGTGATCTCCAGGAACGCCTTTCGCTGTTCGGCGGCGAAGCGGTTGCGTTCGGCCTCGCCGTGCTCGGTGAGTTCGAGCACGGTGCGGCGTCCGTCGGACTGGGACGCCGCCCGCCGCAGCAGCCCCTCCGCTATGCAGGCCGCGACGGTCCGGCTTGCCACCGGCTGCGCGACGCCCATCTCGGCGGCGAGCCCCCCGACGGTCGTCTCGCCCGGCGCGTCGGCGATGACGTTGAGCACGAGGTTGCGGGAGAGGTCCTTGCCCGATGCCGGTGCGCGGCGCCGCAGCCGGGACAGTGCCGGGCCGATCTGATCCAGCGCCGGGTCTTCGGGGGGCTCGGAGAGGGGCGTGCTGCTCATGTGCCGAGTCTAGGCCCGGCCGGCACATTTGCATACCATTCAACAAGTGCATAGCATTGGGTATGTAAATCTTGAACGAACCACGAAATGAGGCGGACCGTCATGGCGCTCACGGCGATCACCAACGCGCAGATCTTCGACGGGGAGCAGGCGGTCGGCGTGCGGACCGTGGTCATCGACGGCGGGAGGATCGCCCGTGTCGGTGGCGAGGCCCCACGGGGCAGCGAGATCGTCGACGGCAGCGGTGCCACACTGCTGCCGGGACTCATCGACGCCCATGTGCACTCCGCCCCGGGCTCCCTGGCGCTCGCCCTGCGGTTCGGGGTGACGACCGAACTGGAGATGCAGGGGATGAACACCCGGGAGAACCGGGGGGCCGTCACCGACGACGACACACAGGCCGACGTGCGCTCCTCCGGATTCGCCATCACACCGCCCGGCGGACACCCGAGCGAGCTGATGCCCGAGGGGTTCCGGCCCAAGTGGGAACTTCCCCCGGTGATGCCCCTGATGCCGTTCTCCACCACGCCCGAGGAGGCCGCCGCCTTCGTGCCGCAACTCCTCGCCCGGGGCTCCGACTTCATCAAGTTCATGATCGACGACGGCAGCGTGGAGGGACACCCCGGGCTGCCCGTGCTCGACCGGGCCACTGTGCACGCCGGTGTCGCCGAGGCCAAGAAGTACGGCGCCCTGACCGTGGCCCACGCGCTGACCGTGGAGGCCACCAGGACGGCCGCCGAAGCCGGCATCGACGGCCTCACCCACGTGTTCATGGACCAGCCGCACTCCGCCGAGATCATCGCCCTGATCAAGGACGCGGGCATGTTCGTCATCCCCTGCGTCACCCTCAACGCTTCGATGATGGGGATCGACGGCAGCGAACTCGCCGACGACCCCCGGGTCGCCGCGCGTCTCGACGCCGCCTGGGACCGGACCCTGCGCTCCAGCTACAACCGCTTCCCCCAGGGCAAGCTCCACGACGTGTACGACACCGTGCGCGCGCTGGACGCCGCCGGTGTCGACGTGCTGGCCGGGACCGACGTCTCCATGCCCGAGACGTTCTTCGGGGGCCTGGCGCACGGGGCGAGCCTGCACCACGAACTCCAGTACCTGGTGGCGGCCGGCCTCACACCCGCACGAGCCCTGCGCGCGGCCACCGCGACCACCGCCCGCCGCTTCCGCCTCAGCGACCGGGGCCGCATCGCCGAGGGGCTCAGGGCCGACCTCCTGCTGGTCGACGGCGACCCGACCGCCACCATCGGCGACACCCTCAACACCCGTGCCGTCTGGCGCCGCGGCAGCCGCCTGGCGGCGTGAGCGCGGTCCCTCCCCGGATCCCGTCCCCCGTCCACCCGACCCGGCCCCGGGGGCGGCGCGCCGGGTCGGCCGGGTCAGGGCGTTTCCGGCGGCTCCCGTAGCGCGAACCACAGCTCCATCCGTACGTCGGGGTCGTCCAGGTCCCGGTCGAGCAGGGCCGCGCAGCGGGCGACGCGGTGGCGGACCGTGTTGCGGTGGACCTTCAGGGCGACCGCCGTACGGTCCCAGCTTCCGTGCAGCGAGAGCCAGGCGCGCAGCGTCTCCGTCAGGGCCGGGGCGCCCGGGGCCGCGAGGAGGGGGGCCAGGAGGGCGCGGGCGTGGGAGGCGGCCTCCTCCGGGGGGATCAGGGAGGTGAGCCCGGCCGCCGGTCCCGCCGGGTCGTGGCGTACCAGGGCGGTACGGGTGGCCTCCGCGCGGCCCAGGGCGCGCAGCGCGCGGGTGGCCGCCCCGGCCAGGTCCTGCGGGGCGACCGGGTCGCTGACGCCGAGGGTCCAGCCGGGCCTGGCGGTGACCTCGCGGTCGGTGAGGACGCGGACCGTCGTGCCGTCCGTGTCGGCCAGCGCGCTGCCCAGGGCCGCCGCCAGCGCGCCCGCCGCGAACGGGGTGGCGCCGCCGCGCCCCTGGACCACCCGCCAGGGCCCCGGGCCGAGCAGCGGCGCCGTCTCGGCCGGGGTGGCGCCCAGCAGCAGCCGTACCAGCGCGGCCGAACGGCCCGCCTCCGCCGCGCCCTGGTGCGGCGCGGTGAGGAGGGAGAGCAGGACCACGGCGACCCCCGCGACGGTGTGGTCGCCGGGCTCGCGCCGCTCGGCCGCCACGCCGAGGACCAGGCCCTGGCCGCCGCCGAGCGCGTACGCGGCGAGATGGGCACCCTGTGTCGTGTCCGTGGCCGAGGAGGGCGCGGTGCTGTTCCGCGCCGGGTTGACCACCCTGGCCAGGCGCGCGAGCGCCGTACGGGCGCCGGGGGAGGGGGAGCGGCCCGTCGAGTGCAGCTCCGCGCCGTCCGGCGCGAACAGGACCGCGCGGCCGTCGAGCCCCACCGCGAGCTGGTGCAGCACCGCGGGCACCGGATCCTGCCTGGCCGCCGCGGCGGCCAGGCCCTGCTGGGCCCGGGTCACCCGGCGCAGCTCCCGGTGGCGTGCCTCCGCCATCAACCGCCACACCGCGCGTACCACCGCCGTGAACGGGGTACGGGGCGGCACCTCCAGCAGCGGCAGACCGTGCCGGTCGCAGGCGTCGACCAGGGCGGTCGGCACCGTGTCGTACACCGGTGTCACCCCGAAGCCGAGCGCCGCCGCGCCCGCCTCGACCACGCGCCCCACATAGGTGTCCGCGTAGGCGTCGGTGAGCTGGACGCCCGCCGTCAGCAGCAGCTCGCCGCCGAGCAGATACGGGTACGGGTCGGCCATCTCCGAGGTGTGCACCCACTGCACCACCTGGGAACCGTCGTCCTGCGGGCCCGCGATCCCGCGCAGGCCCAGCGTCCGGTCCGCCAGCAGATCGGCGAGCGGCACCGGGGGAGCGGGCGGGGCGGAAGGGGCGGTGGTGATGTCCGGCATGGATGATCCATCCGTCCTCGGCGGAAAGAATGGATGAAACGTACACTTCAGCGCCGCCCACCGGCCACCTACCGTCATGTCCCACACGCTCGGCCGGCGGCGCCTCCGTCTTTTTACGCAGGCGAACGGATCCGGGCACCTTCAGGCGTGAGACGAGACGGAGGAAGCCCATGGCTGTCGACTACGCGGTGATCGTCGTCTATCTGGCCGGCATGCTCGCCATGGGCTGGTGGGGCATGCGCCGCGCCCGGTCCAAGAGCGAGTTCCTGGTGGCGGGCCGCAGGCTCGGCCCCTGGATGTACTCCGGCACCATGGCCGCCATCGTCCTGGGCGGCGCCTCGACCATCGGCGGCGTCGGCCTCGGCTACCGGCACGGCCTCTCCGGCGCCTGGATGGTCTTCGCCATCGGCCTCGGACTGCTCGCCCTCTCCGTCTTCTTCTCCGCGCGGATCGCCCGGCTGAAGGTCTACACCGTCTCCGAGATGCTCGACCTGCGCTACGGCGGCCGGGCCGGGCTGATCTCGGGCATCGTGATGTGGGCGTACACCCTGATGCTCGCCGTCACCTCGACCATCGCGTACGCCACGATCTTCGACGTCCTCTTCGACCTGCACCGCACCGTCGCGATCATCCTGGGCGGGGCGGTCGTCGTCGCGTACTCGACGCTCGGCGGTATGTGGTCCATCACGCTGACCGACATGGTGCAGTTCGTCGTGAAGACCATCGGGGTGCTGCTGCTCCTGCTGCCCATCGCCGTCGTCAAGGCGGGCGGCTTCGCGGAGATGAAGGAGCGGCTGCCCTCGGAGTACTTCTCGCCGTTCGGCATCGGCGGCGAGACGATCTTCACCTACGTCCTGATCTACACCTTCGGGATGCTGATCGGACAGGACATCTGGCAGCGGGTGTTCACCGCGCGCGGCGACAAGGTCGCGCGCTGGGGCGGCACCGTCGCCGGTACCTACTGTCTGGTGTACGCGCTGGCCGGCGCGGTCATCGGCACCGCCGCCAAGGTGCTCTACCCCGACCTGGGCAGCGCGGACGACGCGTTCGCGACCATCGTCACGGACGAACTGCCCACGGGGGTACGCGGACTGGTCCTGGCCGCCGCGCTCGCGGCCGTGATGTCGACCTCCTCGGGCGCGCTGATCGCCTGCGCGACCGTGGCCAACAACGACATCTGGGCGCGGCTGCGCGGAGCCGTCGGACGGGGCGGCGACGCGCACGGCGAGGTGGACGAGGTGCGGGGCAACCGGCTGTTCATCCTGGTCATGGGGGTCGGCGTGATCGCCGTGGCCATCGCCCTGAACAACGTCGTCGAGGCGCTGACCGTCGCGTACAACCTGCTGGTCGGCGGATTGCTCGTACCGATCCTCGGCGGGCTGCTGTGGCGGCGCGGCACGGTGTACGGCGCGCTGGCCGCCGTGATCGTCGGCGGGGTCACCGTCGTGGGGCTGATGGCCGCGTACGGGATCCTCGCCAACCAGCCCATCTACTACGGCCTGCTGGCCTCGCTCGCCGCGTACGTGATCGTCAGCCTGGCGACGCCGCCGACCGACGAGGCGGTGCTCGCGGTGTGGCGTGCCCGGCTCGCGGGGAAGGCGCCGGAGGAGGCCGGGGAGTCCACTGTCAGTGGGCTGGTCCATTCTTGATACGGAGCACTTGCCGCAGAGCGCGGCAGAGTGAGACAGAGTTCCACAGAACGGTCATGGCGCGTCGGCGTCCCGGTGCGCCGCGTGACGCGCCGGGCGACGTGACGCGGCGACACAGCGATTCCCGGAGAGGCCCGACGATGAGCAGCAACGGACACCACGGACACCACGGCCCGCGCGGGCCCGTCGACTCGTCCCGTGTCCCGAGGTACGCGGGACCGGCCACGTTCGCCCGGCTCCCCCGGCTGGACGAGGTCGGCAGGGCCGATGTCGCCGTCGTCGGCGTCCCCTTCGACACCGGTGTCTCCTACCGGCCCGGCGCCCGCTTCGGCGGCAACGCGATACGCGAGGCGTCACGGCTGCTGCGCCCGTACAACCCGGCGCAGGACGCCTCGCCGTTCGCGCTCGCGCAGGTCGCGGACGCCGGGGACATCGCCGCCAACCCGTTCGACATCGGCGAGGCGGTCGAGACGATCGAGGCGGCGGCCGACGAACTGCTGGGGACCGGCGCGCGGCTGATGACCCTCGGCGGCGACCACACGATCGCGCTCCCGCTGCTCCGCTCGGTCGCGAAGCGGCACGGACCGGTCGCGCTGCTCCACTTCGACGCCCATCTCGACACCTGGGACACCTACTTCGGTGCGGAGTACACGCACGGCACACCGTTCCGCCGGGCCTTCGAGGAGGGCATCCTCGACACGGAGGCGCTGTCCCACGTCGGTACGCGCGGCCCGCTGTACGGCAAGCGGGACCTGGACGAGGACGCCAGGATGGGGTTCGGGATCGTCACGTCCGCCGATGTGATGCGCCGGGGCGTGGACGAGATCACCGATCAGCTCCGGCAGCGCATCGGCGACCGGCCGCTGTACATCTCCATCGACATCGACGTCCTGGACCCGGCGCACGCGCCGGGCACCGGCACGCCCGAGGCGGGCGGGCTGACCTCGCGCGAACTCCTGGAGATCATCCGCGGGCTGGCCTCCTGCCGACTGGTCTCCGCGGACGTGGTGGAGGTCGCGCCCGCGTACGACCACGCGGAGATCACCTCCGTCGCCGCCTCCCACACGGCGTACGAGCTGACGACGGTCATGTCCCGGCAGATCGCCGCGGAGGCTGCGGAGGCCGCAGAGGGTGCCGACGCCGCTGAACGCTCCCCGGCGGAGGCGCGCTGATGCACGACCACGACCACGAACCCGTGAGCCTCACCCCCGAGCAGACCGCCGCGGCGCTCGACCCGCCGCCCGGCCGGCGCGGCGGCGACCTGGTCGTCGAGACGCTGTACGGCCTCGGCGCCACGACCGTCTTCGGCCTGCCGGGACAGCACGCGCTCGGCATGTTCGACGCCCTGCGCCGCTCCTCGCTCCAGTACATCGGGCTGCGCGTGGAGAACAACGCGGGGTTCGCCGCCGACGCGTACGGCCGGGTCACCGGCGAGGTCGCCCCGCTGCTCCTCTCCACCGGCCCCGGCGCGCTGACCGCGCTCCCCGCGCTCCAGGAGGCGGCGGCGGCCTCGGCGCCGGTCCTGGCGATCTCCAGCCAGGTCCCGGCGGCCGGTCTGGGCGGCGGGCGCCACGGGTATCTGCACGAACTGCGCGACCAGCAGGCGTCCTTCCGCGACATCGTGAAGTCCGTGCACCCCGTCCGTACGCCCTCGCAGATCCCGTCCGCGATCGCCGCCGCCTGGGAGTCCGCGCTCACCGCCCCGCACGGCCCGGTCTGGGTGGAGATCCCGCAGGACGTGCTGCTCGCCGAGGTCGCGCTGCCGGTCGTCACGCCGATGGACGCCACACCGCGCGAGCTGCGTCCGCGCCCCGAACTGACCGCCGTCGCCGCGCACGCCCTGTCGCACGCGCGGCGGCCGGTGATCATCGCGGGCGGCGGGGTGGTCAGGTCGGACGCCTCCGGCAAGCTCCGGGCGCTCGCGGAGAAGCTGGCCGCGCCGGTCGTCACGACGGCCGGCGGCAAGGGCGCGTTCCCCTGGGAGCACCCGCTCTCCCTCCAGTCCTGGATGGAGGACCGCCACACCACGGACTTTCTGGAGGACGCGGACGTGGTGCTGGTGGTCGGCTCCGGGCTGGGCGAGCTGTCCTCCAACTACCACACGTTCCGCCCGCGCGGCCGGATGATCCAGATCGAGGCGGACGCGGGCAAGCTGGAGTCCAACCACCCGGCGCTCGGCATCCACGCCGACGCGCGGAACGCGCTCTCCGCGCTGCTGGAGTCGGTGACCCGCCGCGAGGACCCGGCCGCCGCAGCGGCCGTCGCGACGGTCCTGGCGAAGGTACGGGAACGGATCGACGCCCAGGACCTCACGCTGGAGCGGCGGGTGCTGGCCGCCGTCCGCGAGGCCCTGCCCGCCGCGTCGCCCAGCTTCTGGGACATGACGATCCTCGCCTACTGGGCCTGGTCGGCGTGGCCTGGCCCGATGCACTCCGGCCAGGGCGCGGGCGGTCTCGGCTACGGCTTCCCCGCCGCGCTCGGCGCCGCCGTGGCCGACCGTACGAGGCCGGTCCTCGCGGTGTCCGGCGACGGCGGCGCGATGTACTCGATCGCGGAGCTGGCCACCGCCCGCCAGTACGACCTACCGGTGACGTGGCTGATCGTGGACGACGGGGGGTACGGCATCCTGCGCGAGTACATGACGGACGCCTTCGGCGAACCCGAGGGGACGGAGCTGGCCCGGCCGGACTTCGTGGCCCTCGCGGAGTCCTTCGGCGTCCCCGCGGTCCGTACCGCGCCGGAGTCCCTGCGCGAGGACCTGGCCAAGGCGCTCGCGGAGCCCGGCCCCTCCGTCGTCGTCCTCCCCGCCCTGCTGCGCATGTTCGCCCCGACCCACCTGGACGCGCCATGAGGCCAGGTGCGTACGTGCCATGAGGCCGGTCCCCGAGGCTTAGTACGGAAGCGTGACGTTGTTCCGTACAACCGTTCCCCGACGCCTGGGTGTCCTACGGGTGGGTGCGCCGCGGGGGCGCACCCGCCGACACCAAGGGGTGGGAAGCCGACATGACACACCAGCAGATACCCGGGCACGGAGCAGGGCGTCCCTCCCGGCGGGCGCGCGGCGCGCTCTCCATGACGCTCGCCGCGGGCGCGCTCGTCCCGGTCGCGGCCGTCGCGGGAGCCGCGCCCGCCGCTGCCGCCGCACCGGCCGCCGCGCCCGCCGCCGCCGCACCGGCCGTGGTCTGCACCTCGGGCAAGGCGGGGCTCGCGGCCCAGCTCACCAAGGACATCACCGCGGCGCTCAAGAACCGGAAGTCCACGACCGCCGTCGCCGTCCAGGACCGTACGACCAAAACGAGCTGCACCCTGCGGGCCACGCAGAAGTTCGACTCCGCCAGCGTGGTCAAGGTGACCGTCCTCGCCACCCTGCTCTGGGACGCGAAGAAGACGAACCGCTATCTGACCCAGCGTGAGGTCGATCTCTCCACGGCCATGATCACCAAGTCGGACAACGCGGCGACCACCACCCTGTGGAAGCAGCTCGGCCTGACGAAGATCAAGGGGTTCGTGAAGGCCGCGGGCATGACCCGAACCGTCCCGGGCACCGACGGCTACTGGGGCCTCACCCAGATCACCGCCCAGGACGAGCAGAAGCTGCTGGCCCTGGTGACCGCGAAGAACACCGTGCTCAGCGACAACGCGCGCGCCTTCCTCCTGGAGCGGATGCGCAAGGTCGTCACCTCCCAGCGCTGGGGCGTGCCCGCCGGAGCCCCGGCGACCGCCACTGTCCAGCTCAAGAACGGCTGGCTCTCCCGCTCCACCCACGGCTGGCGCGTGCACAGCGTCGGCGCGTTCACCGGCAAGGGGCACGACTATACGATCAGCGTGCTCACCCATGACAACAGCACGATGAACGACGGCGTCAACACCATCCAGGCCGTCGCGAAGGCCGTCCACAAGGACCTGAACCCGGCGACGAAGAAGGCGGGGGCCGCCGTCCACTCCGTACCCGAGACGCCGTACGAGGCCGTCCCCGCGACCCCGGAGAAGGCCGCCAGGGAGGCCGTCCCCGCGACGCGCTGAGCCATCCTCCGAACTGATGTGCGGGTCCCGGGTCCTAGGTCCCGGGACCCGTCTTTGTTGCGGAGGGATGAAATCCGCCGCCCACCGCGTTGGTGCCTTCCGGCAGATCAGGACGGACGCGGGCGATCAGGAGGCATGTGGTGGCGGAGGCGTCGGCAGGGGAGAGCTGGGCACGGCGGCTGACCGGGTACGCGTGGCGGTACCGGCGCAACGTGGTGCTCGCGCTCGGATCGTCCCTCGTCGGCATGGCGGTGATGGCCCTCGTCCCGCTGATCACCAAGGTGGTCATCGACGATGTGATCGGGGCCGGACACCGCTCGCTCCTCGTCTGGACCGGGCTGCTCGTCGCGGCGGCCCTCGTCGTCTACGCGGCCACCTACGTCCGCCGGTACTACGGCGGACGGCTCGCGCTCGACGTCCAGCACGATCTCCGTACGGAGATGTACACCACGATCGCCCGCCTCGACGGACGCCGTCAGGACACCCTCTCCACCGGGCAGGTCATCGGCCGCGCCACCAGCGACCTCCAGCTCATCCAGGGTCTGCTCTTCATGCTGCCGATGACGATCGGCAACGTCCTGCTCTTCCTGATGTCCCTGGCGATCATGGCGTGGCTGTCACCGCCGCTGACCCTGATAGCCCTGGCCGTCGCGCCCGCCCTCTGGTACATCGCCCGCCGCAGCCGTACCAAGTTGCACCCCGCCACCTGGTACGCGCAGGCGCAGGCCGGTGCCGTCGCCGGGGTCGTGGACGGCGCCGTCTCCGGCGTCCGGGTCGTCAAGGGCTTCGGCCAGGAGGACCAGGAGACGGGGAAGCTGCGCGAGGCCGGACGGAAGCTGTTCGCGGGCCGGCTGCGGACCATCCGGTTCAACTCCCGCTACACCCCCGCCCTCCAGGCGGTCCCCGCGCTCGGGCAGGTCGCGATGCTCGCCCTCGGCGGCTGGCTGGCCACCCGGGGCCAGATCACCCTCGGCACCTTCGTCGCCTTCTCCACCTATCTGGCCCAGCTCGTCGGCCCCGTCAGGATGCTCGCCATGGTCCTGACCGTCGGCCAGCAGGCACGCGCCGGTGTGGAACGCGTACTGGAGCTGATCGACACCGAGCCCACCCTCCAGGACGGGACGAAGGAGCTGGCCGCGACCGCCGAGGCGTCCGTCGAGTTCGACGACGTGACCTTCGCGTACGAGGACGGCCGCCCCGTCCTCGACGGCTTCTCGCTGGAGCTGGCGCCCGGCGAGACCGTCGCCGTCGTCGGCGCCTCCGGAAGCGGCAAGTCCACCCTCTCGCTGCTGCTGCCCCGCTTCTACGACGTGACCCACGGCGCCGTCCTCGTCGGCGGCCACGACGTACGCGAACTCACCTTCGCCTCGCTGCGCTCCGCGATCGGCCTCGTACCGGAGGACAGCTTCCTCTTCTCCGACACCATCCGCGCCAACCTCGCGTACGGCAGACCCGACGCCACCGACGAGGAGATCGTCCGGGCCACGCGCGCCGCCCAGGCCCACGGCTTCATCAGCGAACTGCCCGCCGGCTACGACACCGCGGTCGGCGAACAGGGCCTCACCCTCTCCGGCGGCCAGCGTCAGCGCATCGCCCTGGCCCGCGCGATCCTCACCGACCCCCGGCTGCTCGTCCTGGACGACGCCACCTCCGCCGTCGACTCCCGGGTGGAGCACGAGATCCACGAGGCGCTGCGCGCGGTGATGGCCGGGCGCACCACCCTGCTCATCGCCCACCGCCGCTCCACCCTCGGCCTGGCCGACCGTATCGCCGTACTGGACGGCGGACGCCTCTCCGACGTGGGCACCCACGAGGAGCTTCAGGAGCGTTCGGCGCTCTACCGGCGGCTGCTGACCGAGCCCGACGAACTGGCAGGGACCTCGCCGGGAGGCGCGCGCGGCGGCTGTCCGGTGACGGACGACTGCCCGGCGGACGACCTCACCCTCCAGCAGGCCCAGGCCCAGCACTCCCAGGTCCAGGCCCAGCAGGTCCACGCGGAGGTCGACCAGGTCCAGCAGGAGATCGACGCCGAGTTCGACGCGGAGCGCGGGGTCACCCCCGCCCTGTGGATACGGGACGACACGGTCGCCGGTGACACGGCGGCCCCCGGCGCCACCCCCGAACTGCTCGCCCAGGTCGAGGCGCTGCCCCCGGCCACCGACGTCCCCGAGATCGACGAGGCGCGCGCCGTCGCCGCCGAGGAGTCGTACGGACTGCGCAGGCTGCTGCGCGGCTTCTGGCCGGCGCTGCTGATCAGCCTGGGGCTGGTCGCCGTGGACGCCGGGATGGGGCTGCTGCTGCCGGTCCTCATCCGCCACGGCATCGACCAGGGCGTCGAACAGCTCGCCCTCGGCGCGGTCTGGGTGGCCGCCTCGCTCGGCCTGCTGACCGTACTGCTCCAGTGGGCGGCGCAGATCGGCGAGACCCGGAAGACCGGACGCACCGGCGAACGGATTCTCTACTCCCTGCGCCTGAAGATCTTCGCGCAGCTCCAGCGGCTCGGACTCGACTACTACGAACGCGAGCTGACCGGCCGCATCATGACCCGGATGACCACGGACGTCGACGCCCTGTCGACGTTCCTCCAGACCGGGCTGGTCACCGCGTTCGTCTCCGTCGTCACCTTCGCGGGCATCCTCGTCGTGCTGCTGGTGATCGATCTGGAGCTGGCGCTCGTCGTCTTCGCGACCCTGCCCGTGCTGATCGTCGGTACGGTCTTCTTCCGCCGCAGGAGCGTCCAGGCGTACGAGCTGGCGCGCGAGCGCATCAGCGTGGTCAACGCCGACCTCCAGGAGTCCGTGTCCGGGCTGCGCATCGTGCAGGCGTTCCGGCGCGAGGGCGACAGCGGCGCGCGCTTCGCGGCCCGCAGCGACCACTACCGCGCGGCGCGGGTGCGCGGTCAGTGGCTGATATCGGTCTACTTCCCCTTCGTCCAGCTCCTCTCCTCGGTCGCCGCGGCGGCCGTGCTGATCGTGGGCGCGGGGCGGGTGGAGGCCGGGACGCTGACGACGGGCGCGCTCGTCGCGTACCTCCTCTACATCGATCTGTTCTTCGCCCCGGTGCAGCAGCTCTCGCAGGTCTTCGACGGCTACCAGCAGGCCACCGTCTCGCTCGGCCGGATCCAGGAACTGCTGCGCGAGCCGACCTCGACGGCGGCGCCGCGCAAGGCCCTCGACGTGCTGTCGCTGCGCGGGGAGATCGCCTTCGAGGACGTCGGCTTCGCGTACGGCGGCGACGACGCCGAGGGGGAGACCGCGCTCCAGGGCGTGAGCCTGCACATCCCGGCCGGACAGACCGTCGCCTTCGTCGGCGAGACGGGCGCGGGCAAGTCGACGCTGGTCAAGCTGGTCGCGCGGTTCTACGACCCGACCGGCGGCCGGGTCACGGCGGACGGTACGGATCTGCGCGACCTCGATCTGACGGCGTACCGCAGGAGGCTCGGCGTCGTACCGCAGGAGGCGTACCTCTTCGCCGGTACGGTCCGGGACGCCATCGCGTACGGGCGCCCCGAGGCGACCGACGCGGAGGTCGAGGCGGCGGCGCGCGCGGTCGGCGCGCACGAGATGATCGCCACGCTGGACGGCGGCTATCTGCACGAGGTCGCCGAACGCGGCCGCAACCTCTCGGCCGGGCAGCGCCAGCTCGTCGCCCTGGCCCGTGCCGAACTGGTCGACCCGGACGTCCTGCTGCTGGACGAGGCGACCGCCGCGCTGGACCTGGCCACCGAGGCGCTGGTCAACCAGGCCACCGACCGGCTCGCCGCCCGCCGTACGCCCGGCGGCCACGCCCCGTCGAGCCGTACCACCCTGATCGTCGCGCACCGGCTGACCACGGCGGCGCGCGCGGACCGGGTGGTCGTGATGGACCACGGACGGGTGGTCGAGGACGGCACGCACGAGGAACTGCTCGCGCTGGACGGCCGGTACACGCGGCTGTGGCGGAGCTTCATCGGGGAGGAGGAGCCCGCGGTCGTCTCCTGACCCCGGCCCCTCCGCGTCCCTCCCTCCCCGGGCTCCCGTGTCCGTCCCCCATAGGCTCCCGCGTCGTCACCCGCGTCCCTTCGCAACCATCCGCACCGCCGTCGGCGTCGTACATACGTCCACGAAATCGCTCATTGGAGGGCGTGTGTTCGGATTCGACGGCGGTGGGGCGCGCGGCGTTCTGCTGCACGGCCTGGTGACGCTGACCGCCACCGGCGCCCTCGTGGTGGGCGCTCCGGGCGCTCCGGGCGCCGAGGCGGTGTCCGTCTGCTCGGGGCGGCCGACCAAGACCGTGCCCTTCGCCACCGGTGAACTGCGCGTCTACAAGGCGCGCGGCTACGCCTGCGCGATCACGGTCGCCAAGAACCCGGGCAAGAGGCGCCCCATGTCGGTCAGTCTCCAGCCGCGCGGTGGAAACCCGGTGGTGGACAGCGGCAGCTTCACGCGCCAGGCGGGGCCGGTCACGGTCCACGCGCTGAACCGCTGCGTACGGGCCTCCGGGGTGGTCTCGGGGAAGAAGGCTTCCACGGGCTGGATCCTCTGCTGATCACGGGCGCGGTCGGGGCGCGGTTCACCGGCTGCGCGGGCGTGGGTCTGGCGGGTCGGGTGCGGATCCGGCTAAGTTCACGGCGTCTGTCATGAACACAGGGAGCGTGAATGCGCAAGGCGCTGAGATGGGTGTTGTCGCTCGTACTGGTCATAGGCACCGTGACCACGGCCGGTGCGGCCACGGCGGGAGCGGCCACCGCCGCGGATAACGGCACGGTCGCCGACACCGCCGACATCAAGGACCGAATCCTCGCCATCCCGGGGATGAGTCTGATCCAGGAGAAGCCGTACGAGGGGTACCGCTACTTCGTTCTCAACTACACCCAGCCGGTCGATCACCGGAACCCGTCCAAGGGCACCTTCCAGCAGCGGCTCACGCTGCTGCACAAGGACACCAGCCGCCCCACCGTCTTCTACACCAGCGGCTACAACGTCTCCACCAACCCGAGCCGCAGCGAGCCGACCCGGATCGTCGACGGCAACCAGGTCTCGCTGGAGTACCGATTCTTCACCCCGTCCCGGCCGCAGCCGGCCGACTGGTCGAAGCTGACGATCTGGCAGGCGGCCAGTGACCAGCACCGGATCTTCACCGCGCTGAAGAAGATCTACGCCAAGAAGTGGCTCGCCACGGGCGGCTCCAAGGGCGGCATGACCGCCACGTACTACGAGCGCTTCTACCCGCGCGACATGGACGGCGTCGTCGCGTACGTCGCCCCCAACGACGTGGTGAACAAGGAGGACTCGGCGTACGACCGGTTCTTCGAGCGCGTCGGCACCAAGGAGTGCCGCGACCGGCTCAACGCCGTGCAGCGCGAGGCGCTGGTCCGGCGCGCACCGCTGGAGAAGCGGTACGAGGAGTGGGCGCGGTCCGAGGGCGCGACCTTCACGACGGTCGGCTCGCTCGACAAGGCGTACGAAGCCGTGGTCCTCGACTTCGTCTGGGCCTTCTGGCAGTACAGCGCGGAGTCCGACTGCGCGTACATCCCGGAGGCCACCGCCTCCGACCAGGAGATCTACGACGTCATCGACTCGATCTCCGGATTCTCCTTCTACACGGACCAGGGCCTTGAGCCGTACACGCCGTACTACTACCAGGCGGGCACCGAGCTGGGCTCGCCCACCATCAAGCTGCCGCACCTCGGCAAGCTGAGCCGGTACGGGTACCAGGCGCCGCGCAACTTCGTGCCGCGCTCCATCCCGATGAGGTTCAACCCGCTGGCGATGCCCGCCGTCGACGGCTGGGTCCGCCACCACGCGCAGCAGATGCTGTTCGTGTACGGGCAGAACGACCCGTGGGGCGCCGAGCCCTTCCGCCTCGGCAAGGGCGCGCGCGACAGCTACGTGTATGTCGCGCCGGGCGCCAACCACGGTGCCAATGTCGCGGGTCTTGTCCCCGACCAGCAGGCGAAGGCCACGGCCCGGATCCTGGAGTGGGCGGGCGTCGCCCCGGCCGCGGTCCAGGCGGACGCGGCGAAGGCGAAGCCGCTGGCGCCGTTCGACAGCAAGCTCGACCGGCAGAAGGTGCAGCGGGAGCACGCGCTGCGCCCGTAACACCTGACGGCGGGGTGGGGAGTCACCGGCCGGTGACTCCCCACCGTGCTGTCCGAGGCGGTGTTCCTGCTGTTCCGCCGCTCTGTCGCGCTGCGGCTGCGCGGCTGCGCGGCTCTGTGGCCCCGTAGCCCCGTAGCTCTGTAGCTCTGTAGCTCTGTGGGCCTATGGCCCGGTGGCCCGTGGCTCAGTAGCCCAGGCCGTGGCCGACCGGGTACAGCACCTGCGCCGGATCGTCCGCCCGCTGCACGGGAACGGGCAGCAGCCCCCTCGGCCGGACCCGGCCCGCGATCACCCGCGCGGCGGCGCGCAGTTCCACATCCGTCCAGGAGTACGTGGCGAGGGAAGCGGCCACACCGGACAGCCGCGCGATGTCGTACGGGTTGCGGATCGCGACGGTCACGACCGGCACCCCGGTCGCGGCCAGCGCCTCTACCAGGGTGCGCTGCGAACTGGTGGCCGAGACGTTGTACGTCGCCACGACCACCGCGTCCTTGCCCCGCGCCGCCGTCACGGCCTCGTCGATCCTGGCGGCGGCCGGCGCCGTACCGGTGGAGAGGGCGGTCGCGCTGAACCCCAGCTCGTTCAGGGCGCCGGCGAGCACGGTGGTCGGCGGCCCGGTCGAACCGGAGGGCGAGGCCGGGTCGGCGCCGACGACCAGGACGTTCCGCTCCCGGCGACGGCTCAGCGGCAGCAGCCCGCGCTCGTTGGTGAGCAGGGTGGTCGTGGTGTCGGCGATCCGGTCGGCGGCGGCGAGGTGGGCGCGGGTGCCGACGGTACGGTCCACGTCGCGGCCGGTCACATAAGGATCCCGGAACAGGCCGAGGTGTTCCTTGAGTTCGAGGATCCGCAGAACCGATTCCTCGATGCGCCGGACGGTCAGCTCGCCGTTCTCGACCGCCGTCAGGACCGCGTCCCGGGCGAGCTTGAGATCCGGCGGGTTGAGCAACTGGTCCACGCCCGCCTTGAGTGCGAGGACCGGGACGCGGGCGTCGCCGTACTTCTGCCGGACGCCCTCCATGCCGAGCGCGTCCGTGACCACCACGCCCCGGTAGCCGAGCTGTTCGCGCAGGACACCGGTGACGATGGGGTGCGAGAGGGTCGCCGGGTCCTCGCTCGGGTCGAGGGCCGGGACGACGATATGCGCGGTCATGATCGAGGTGACACCGGCGGCGATCGCGGCGCGGAACGGCGGAGCGTCCAGTTCCGCCCACTGCTCACGGGTGTGGTGGATCGTGGGGAGGGAGTAGTGGCTGTCGTCCTTCGTGTCCCCGTGGCCTGGGAAGTGCTTGGCCGCGGTGGCGATCCCGGCGCTCTGGTACCCCGTCACCTGCGCGGCGACCATCCCGGCCACCGCCTGCGGGTCGGCGCCGAAGGAACGTACGCCGATGACCGGGTTGGCCGGGTTGACGTTGACGTCCGCGTCGGGCGCGTAGTTCTGGTTGATGCCCATCGCGGCCAGCTCCGCACCGGCGATCCGGGCGGCCTCGCGGGCGCCTGAGCGCGACCGGGAGGCGCCGAGCGCCATCGCGCCCGGCAGCAGGGTGGCGGGCTTGCCGACCCGGGCGACGATGCCGTGCTCCTGATCGGTGGCGACGAGGAGCGGCACGGGGGTGCGCTGGGCCAGCCCCGCCCGCTGGATGCCGTTGGAGAGCCCGGCGATCTGATGCGGATCGCGGGTGTTGTGGGCCCAGGCGAAATAGATGATCCCGCCGACGTGGTACGTGGAGATCAGCTCGGCGGCGGTACGCACGCCGATCTCGGTGAGATTGGCGTCGATGTCCGCCTGGTCGGGGGCGGTCGCGGAGTGCCCGTACACCCGCATGACGAAGAGCTGGCCGACCTTCTCCTCCAGGCTCATCCGGGCGACGAGACGCCGGAGCCGTTCGCGGACGGCGACGGGGGTGCGGGCGGACGCGGGGGCCGCGACGGCGCCCGGGGCGGTAACGGCAGCCGCCGCTACGGCGGTTGCGGTGAGGAGGGTGCGTCTGGAGATGGTCCGGTCGTGCACGGGTGCTCCTTCCGGCCGTGTGCTGCGAGGGAAGTGAAGGAAACTTCCAGGGGTTCACGGTTATCCGGAAAGTAACTGCCGGTCAAGAGATCTGCCATTCACGGCGGTCGCGGCGGGTCGGTCCCGTGGGCGGGATGCGGTGCGGGCGAGGCGGGTCCCGGGTGTGGCCGGGGGCGGGATGCGGTACAGGCCAGGCGGGTCCGGGTGCGGCCGGGGCGGGATGCGGTACGGGCCAGGCGGGCCCGGGGTGCGGCCGGGGCGGCTCGGGCGAGGCGTGGGCAGGGGTGGGCCGGGGTGGCTCAGGCTGCGGTGGCTGTGTCTGTGGCTGTGGCGACCGCAGGCCAGTGGCGGCGCAGGGCGTCCACCGCCGCCGTGACCGCCGGGCGCCGGGCGGCGCCGGTGCGCCACAGGGCGTAGAGCCGGCGCGTCGGCACCGGTTCCAGCGCGACCGCCCGTACCTCCCCGGGCAGCGGCCCGCGCCCCAGCCGGGGGATCATGGCGATGCCGAGGCCCGCGGCCACCAGCGCGACCTGGGTGTGGTTCTCCTCGGCCTGGTGTGCGAGATCCGGCTCGCAGCCGGCCGTGCGCAACGTACGCACCAGCCAGTCGTGGCAGACCGTGCCCGGCGGCTGGCAGATCCAGCGTTCGCCCGCCAGATCCTCCCTGCGGACGGAGGGACGTACGGCCAGCGGGTGCGAGACATGGACGAGTACGTCGCACAGGTCGTCCCCGATGACCGCCTGCTCCACACCCTCGGGCGCGGGCAGCGGGGCGATGTCCCAGTCGTGGGCGACGGCGAGGTCGAGGGCGCCACGGGCGACCAGATCGACGGAGAGGTGCGGGTCGATCTCGCGCAGCCGGACGTCGAGGGTGGGGTGGAGCCGGGCCAGCTCCGCCAGCACGCCGGGGAGCAGCCCGCGCGCCGAGGAGGCGAACGCGCCGACGACGAGCTGCCCCGTCGGCTGCCCCCTGCGCTCCTCAAGGGTGGTCTCGGCACGCTCGACGAGGGCGAGGAGTTCCTCGGCGGTGGCCGCGAGATGCCGCGCCTCGTCCGTGAGCGCGACGCCGCGCCCCCGCCGCTCCAGCAGGGTCGTCCGGGTCTCCCGCTCCAACTTGGTGATCTGCTGCGAGACGGCCGAGGGGGTGTAGCCGAGGGCGGCCGCCGCTGCCGCCACAGAGCCGTGCACGGAGACGGCGTGCAGCGCGCGCAGCCGGGCGAGATCGAGCACGGGCGCCCCTTCCGGAAGGTGGAATCGTCAGCAGAATCGTAAGCAGTGCTCAATTCAACCATGAAGAAATGTTCGCTGGTGCTACATGATGGTCACCGGTGATCCTCTCCATATGCGTACCGCACACAAGGCTCTCGCCGTCCTCGTGGCCGCCCTCTGGGGGGTCAACTTCGTCGTGATCGAGGTCGGTCTCGGCCACTTCCCTCCGCTGCTCTTCTCCGCTCTGCGCTTCCTGGTCGCCGCGCTGCCCGCGGTCTTCTTCGTGGGCCGGCCGAAGGTCGCGTGGACCTGGGTGATCGGGGTCGGTCTGGCGCTGGGCGTCGCCAAGTTCGGGCTGCTCTTCGTGGGGATGGACCGGGGCATGCCGGCCGGGCTCTCCTCCCTCGTTCTCCAGATCCAGGCGGTCTTCACTCTGGTGTTCGCCGCGGTGGCCCTCGGCGAACGGCCGGGGCGGGTGCGGCTGCTGGGCATGGGGGTCGCGCTCGCCGGGATCGCGGTCGCGGCGGCCGACGAGGGAAGCTCGGGGCCGGTGCTCGCCTTCGCCCTGGTCATCGCCGCCGCGGCCTGCTGGGGCGTCTCCAACGTGCTCACCCGCAAGGCGTCCCCGCCGGACGCCCTGAACTTCATGGTGTGGGTCTCCGTCGTCCCCGTCCTCCCGCTGCTCGGACTCTCCCTCCTTTTCGAGGGCCCGGAAGCCGACCTGGCCGCGCTGCGCGCGCTGGACTGGTCCGGCGCCGGTACGGTCCTCTACGTGGCCTGGGTCACGACCGTCTTCGGCTTCGGCGCCTGGGGCTATCTGCTGCGCCGCTACCCGGCCTCCTCCGTCGCTCCTTTCTCGCTGCTCGTGCCCGTCTTCGGGATGTCCTCGGCCGCCGTACTGCTCGGGGAGTCGGTCAGCCCACTGCGCTGGTGCGCGGCGGCCCTGCTGGTCGGGGGAGTGGCGCTGGCATCGCTGACCCGGGGCGGCACCCCGTCCGCGCGGGCTCCGCGATCCCCGCGATCCCCGCGATCCCCTCGTTCTCCGCGGAATGCGGCTTCCCCGCGTTCCCCGCAGGCTCCGGTACCCGCCGGAACGCCTGCCGGTACGCCTGCGGACTCGTCCCCACGAGGCGCTTGAAGCGGTCGCGGAAGGCGGTCGGGGAACCGAAGCCGACCCGTGTGGCGATCCGGTCGACGGGGTGCGGGGTCGTCTCCAGCAGATACTGCGCCTCACGGATCCGCGCCCGGTGCAGCCACTGGAGCGGCGTGGTCCCGGTCTGCTCCCGGAAGCGCCGGTTGAGGGTACGGGTGCTCATGCCGGCCCGGTCGGCGATGTCGTCGAGTGTCAGATCCTGTCCCGCGTTCTCCTCCAGCCAGCGCAGCAGCGGCTCCAAGGCGGATCCCCGGGGCGCCGGAGGCCGGGCATGGACGATGAACTGGGCCTGGCCGCCGTCCCGTTCGAGCGGCATCACGGACAGCCGCGCCGCGTCGGCGGCCATCGCGGAGCCGTGGTCCCGCCGGATGAGGTGCAGACAGAGATCGAGCCCGGCGGCGGCTCCGGCCGAGGTCAGGAACTGCCCGTTGTCCACGTACAGCACCGCCGCGTCCACCTCGACCGCCGGATACATCTCGGCCAGCAGCGGAGCGCCCACCCAGTGCGTGGTGGCCCGCAGCCCGTCCAGCAGTCCGGTGGCGGCCAGCGTGAACGCTCCGGCGCAGATCGAGACGATACGGGTGCCACCGGCCGCCGCCCGCCGCAGCGCGTCCAGGACCTCCCCGGGGACGGGCGCGGTCGGGTCGGCGAGCCCCGGCAGCACGATCGTGTCGGCCTCGGCCAGCGCCTCCAGCCCCCACGGTGCCCGCAGCGTGAAGGTCCCCGTGTCGACCTCGTCGCCCGCCGCGCAGATCCGTACCTCGTAGGCGGGTCCGCCGTCGGGCAGCCGGACCCGGGAGAAGACCTCGATGGGGGTGGCGAGGTCGAAGGCGATGACTCCGTCGAGAGCGAGAACGGCCAGGATGTGCATGGCGAAAACCTAGAGGTCCCACGGATTCCCGCCACGCCCGGGGTGGTCCGGGGCGGTGCGGTGGAGGGGCGTGGCGAGAATCCGTTGGAGTGTGGCACTCCAGCCACTGTCCCGGGTTCCGGCTGATCACTACGTTCGGCAGCGGCGCCCGACCGGGCGCCTCGACCAGGTGAAAGGGACGGAACGCGCGTGCTCGTCCAGCTCATGTCGTCCGACGGGCCCGACAGGTCCGACGGGCCCGACAGGTCGGCTGTCGCCGACGGACGCCGGTGCACCGTCCGGCGCCCCGCAGCGGCTCCCGCCGCTCCCGCCGTCCCCGCCGCTCTCGTCGTCTCCGCCGTCCCGGCTTCCGCCGGCCGCATCTGACGGGCCTTTCTCACCATGACCAAGCTCCTCCTCTCCCTCCATGTCATCGCGGCGATCGTCGCCATAGGTCCGGTCACCGTGGCGGCCAGCATGTTCCCCCCGGCCGTCCGTCACGCGATGGCCTCGTCCGACGACCGGAGCGCCTCGGCGAACGTGGCCCTGCTGCACCGCATCTGCCGCGTATACGCCGTGTTCGGCGTCGCGGTCCCCGTCTTCGGTTTCGCCACGGCGAAGAACATGGGCGTCCTGGGAGACACCTGGCTGATTGTCTCCATCGCCCTGACGCTGGTGGCGGCGGTGGTCCTGGGCGCCCTGGTACTCCCGCGCCAGAGCGCCCTGCTGGAGCTGCTGGAGAGCCCCGAGCGCGCGGCGGCCCCGGCCGGAGGAACCACCCCCGACGCCCCGCCCATCGCAAGCACCCCGGGCGCCGCAAGTACCTCGGGCACCCCGGCCACCTCAAGCGCCCCGGGCACTCCGGCAGCCCCGGCAGCCCTGGGCACTCCGGGCGTGCCCGGCGTGCGGGAGGAGGACCCGACCACATCGGTGCCGAGGTCCACGACGGTTCAGCTCGCGATGTTCACCGGCGTCTTCAACCTCCTGTGGGCCGCGGTCACCGTCCTGATGATCATCAGGCCCGGCTCCACCACCGGCGCCTGACCTCAGCCGCGCCCGCGTATCAGTCCCTCCAGGTACGCCCGCCCCGGCGCCAGCAGCTCGGGGAGGTCCGCCGCCTGCGGGTACCAGCGCTTCTCGTACTCCCAGCAGACCCAGGCGTCGTCGTCGAGCAGGGACAGGCACTCGCCCAGCGGCAGCACCCCGGCCCCCAGGGGCAGCGGTGTGGTGTCCTCGGCGGAGGCGATGTCCTTCACCTGCACGTAGCCCAGGTGCGGGGCGAGTATCCCGTGGGTGGTGATCGGGGACTCGCCGCCCAGCCAGGTGTGCATCACGTCCCAGAGCGCCCCCACCTGCTGATGCCCGACCGGGCCCAGCACCCGGGCCGCGTCCTTGCCCGTGCGGTGCGAGTCGTGGGTCTCCAGCAGGATGCGTACGCCATGGTCCGTGGCCGTCTCCGCCGCCGCGGCCAGCCGTCGCGCCGCCAGCGCGTCCGCCTCGTCGGCGGGCTGGTCACCGCCGCCGGGGAAGACACGGATGAACGGGGCGCCGAGGTCGCCTGCCAGGGAGAGCAGTTCCTCCAGCTCCTGGCGCAACTCGTCCTCGTCCACATCCGCCTTGGCCACCCGGGCGTACCCGGCCAGCCCCACTATCTCGACGCCGGCCCGTTGGAATTCCTCGACCACCTGGGCGCGCTCGCGGCGGCCCAGGCCCCGGTGCACCGGCTCCTCCGGGTGCGTACGCAGCTCGACCCCCTGATAGCCGGCCGCGGAGGCGAGGGCGACGACCTCGGGGATGGGCAGGCCCGGGATTCCGAGGGTGGAGAAAGCGAACTTCACTGTGGTGTTCCTTTCTGGCGTGCGGCGGCTCCTTCCTTCAGGAGAAGCCGCCAGTCCTGGCCTGTCAGGTCCGCCCCGTAGGAGTGGTGCGGTTGCTCGGCCACGAGGGTGAATCCGGCACGCTGGTAGAGAACGCGGGCGGCGGAGAGGACGTCATTGGTCCAGAGCGTCAGTTCCTCATACCCCGCCTCGCGGGCGAAATCCACCACCGCGCCGACCAGGAGTTCGCCGATGCCCTGGCCCCGGGCCTCGGGCTCGACCAGGAGCAGACGGAGTCTGGCGGTCACCGGCCCGTCGTCGTCACCCCGTACACCCGGCTTGTCGTCCCGTACACACATGATCGAGCCCACCGGTATGCCGTCCACCTCGGCGATCCACACCCGCTCCAGCCGTGGGTCGTGGTCCTGGGCGAAGTCCGCGACGATCCGGGCGACGAGCCCCTCGAATTCCGTGTCGAATCCGTAGTGCGCCGCGTACACGGCGCCGTGGCGCTGCACCATCCAGCCCAGCTCGCCCGGGATCGGCTCGCGCAGGATGGGCGTCCCCCGCCCGCCGCGGACCGCGGCCCCGTCCGTCCGCAGGAGGTCCCGCACCGTCCGCATCGCGTCGGCGAGTTCGGGACGGCGCTCCGGCTCGACCCGGTCGAGGAGCGAGATCACGGCCTCCCGTGACCGCTCGTCCAGCAGCGCCGCCGCCTCGCGCCCCCGCGAGGTGAGGGTGATCCGCTGCCGCCGCGCGTCCTCCTCCGACGGCGCGCGGCCGACCAGCCCGTCCCGCTCGAACTTGGTCAGCAGTCGGCTCAGATACCCGGCGTCGAGCGACAGTTCGGCACGCAGGTCGGCCGCGTCCGTGCGCGGCGCGTGCGCCAGCTCGTACAGGACCCGCGACTCGGTGAGGGTGTACGGGGTATAGAGATGTTTGCCGTAGTCCAGCGCACCGATCAGATTCGTGTAAAAACGGTTGAACGCACGCATTTCCTGCACAGCCATGGTCCACCTCCGGATGCCCGCGCCACCACACCTTTGACTGAGTCAACGGTAGATCGGGCCGCCGACGCCTGGCAAGGCCCTCCCGACGCTTTGGCGTCCACACGCCAACAGGCCCCCGTCGCCCGCTCACCGGCCCGTCCGAGACCGAGGTCAGGGGCCGTTCGCCCCCGCCGGCGCCCGTGCTCAGGCCGACCGGGGCGGCGCCGTCGACGCCCGTGCCATCAGCTCCGCCGCGATCGTCGCGATCCCGCCCGGCGGGGGCGTCTCCGTCCCCATCGCCAGCCGGCCCGCCCGCGCCCCCGCCTCGTGCAGCGGCAGCCGTACGGTCGTCAGTGCCGGTGTCGCGTCCACCGAGAACGGCAGGTCGTCGAAGCCCGCCACCGAGACGTCCTCCGGGATCCGCAGCCCCCGCTCGCGCACCGCCGCGCAGGCGCCCAGCGCCACCGTGTCGTTCGCCGCGACCACCGCCGTCAGATCCGGCGCGCGCCGCAGCAGTTCCAGCGTCGCCTCGTACCCCGACCGGCGGGTGTACGGGCCGTGCACCGTCAGCGGATCCTGCGCCCCGCCGCCGCTCCCGCCGATCCCCGCCGCCGTCATCGCCGCCCGGTGTCCCTCCAGCCGGTGCCGGGTCGTCGTCCGCTCCGCCGGCCCGGCGACGTAACCGATCCTGCGGTGTCCCAGCGCCAGCAGATGTTCCGTCAGCCGCTGTCCGCCGCCCCGGTTGTCGAAGGCCAGCGAGGCGACGGCCGAGTCGCCGCCGGGCAGGGGCGGCCGTCCGCACAGCACCACCCGGGTCCCCGCGTCCGCGAGCTTCGCCAGTTTCGTGGTCATCGCGGCGATGTGCCCGGGGTCTTCGAGCGCCCCGCCGGTGAGGACGACCGCGGCGGCGCGCTGGCGCTGGAG
Organism: Streptomyces sp. NPDC059142; assembly: GCF_042755665.1. Classification (NCBI taxonomy): domain Bacteria; kingdom Bacillati; phylum Actinomycetota; class Actinomycetes; order Kitasatosporales; family Streptomycetaceae; genus Streptomyces; species Streptomyces sp. NPDC059142. The sequence goes on along the minus strand of NZ_JBHZDA010000012.1, from coordinate 50,492 downwards.
CAGGGTCAGATACGTCAGTTCGCGCTCGGGGGACCCGCCGGTGTTGCAGACGACGGCCAGCTTCTCGCCGCCCGCGCGTCCGGTCCCCTCCTGGCCGCCGATCTCGGTCTGCGCCGCCCCCGCCATGATTCCGAAGAACGGGTCCGCGATGTCGTTGACGAGGATGCCGACCAGGTCGGAGGTGGCGGCGGCGAGCGAGCTGGCGGGGCCGTTCAGCACGTAGTCCAGGTCGTCCACCGCCCGCAGCACCCGCTCCCTGGTGGCTGCGGCGACCGGGTAGTTGCCGTTCAGCACGCGCGAGACGGTGGCGGGTGACACCCGGGCGCGGGCCGCCACATCCGCCAGGGTGACTGTCATCGCTTTCCTCCGAGGGGTACGGGTGAGTTCGGGCGGTGATCGGGCCGGGCTCTTGTCCGGACCGCTGTCGCAGGCTAGCTTCTTACCTCATAGAAAGCGCTTGCTACGGCCATACGGCCATATCGCTCGCCACGGCTGCCACGGCCCATGGAGGAACTTCGTGACACGCAGGACAGTGCGGATCGCCATGAACGGCGTCACCGGGCGGATGGGGTACCGACAGCACCTGCTGCGCTCCATCCTCGCCCTCCGTGAACAGGGCGGACTCGACCTCGGGGGCGGCGAGACGCTCTGGCCCGAGCCCGTCCTCATCGGCCGCAGGGAACACGCCCTCAAGGAGATCGCCGAACAGCACGGCCTCACGGAGTGGTCGACCGATCTCGACGCCGTCCTCGCGGACGAGACCATCGACATCTACTTCGACGCCCAGGTCACCTCCGCCCGCGTGGAGGCCATCAAGAAGGCGATCGACGCGGGCAAGCACATCTACACCGAGAAGCCGACCGCGACCGACCTCGAAGGCGCCCTGGAGCTGGCCAGGCTGGCCCGTACCGCCGGGATCAAGCACGGCGTCGTCCAGGACAAGATCTTCCTGCCGGGACTGCTCAAGCTGAAGCGCCTCATCGACGGCGGCTTCTTCGGCGAGATCCTCTCCATCCGGGGAGAGTTCGGCTACTGGGTCTTCGAAGGCGACTGGCAGGACGCCCAGCGGCCCTCCTGGAACTACCGCTCCGAGGACGGCGGCGGCATCACCGTCGACATGTTCCCCCACTGGGAGTACGTCCTGCACGAGCTGTTCGGGCGCGTCGCCAGCGTCCAGGCGCACATCACCACGCACATCCCGCAGCGCTGGGACGAACACGGCAAGCCCTACGCCGCGACCGCCGACGACGCGGCCTACGGCATCTTCGAACTGGACGGCGGCGCCGTCGCCCAGATCAACTCCTCCTGGACCGTCCGCGTCAACCGCGACGAACTCGTCGAGTTCCAGGTCGACGGCGTCCAGGGCTCGGCCGTCGCCGGGCTGCGCCGCTGCCGGGTCCAGCACCGCAGCGCCACCCCCAAGCCGGTCTGGAACCCGGACCTCCCCGCCACCGAGTCCTTCCGCGACCAGTGGCAGGAAGTGCCCGACAACGAGGAGTTCGACAACGGGTTCAAGGCGCAGTGGGAGCTTTTCCTGCGCCATGTCGTCCTCGACGAGCCCTACCAGTGGGACCTCCTCGCCGGCGCGCGCGGCGTGCAACTCGCCGAGCTGGGGCTCCGTTCCTCGACCGAGGGCCGCCGCTTCGACGTACCGGAGCTGACGCTGTGACCACGCTCCGCCTTCCTTCCCCCGGCGGCGGTTCACGCGCCTATACGCCCCGCTCGGAACCGGCGCCCTTCGTAGTGGCCGGTACGGCGGGCGGAGCCGCCCTCGCCTCCCGCAGGGTCTTCTCCGCCGCCCATGTCGTCGCCGACCCGTACGCCGACATCGGCCCGGACGAACCGGCCGCCGTCGACTGGGACGCCACCCTCGCCTTCCGCCGCCACCTCTGGTCGCACGGTCTCGGGGTCGCCGAGGCCATGGACACCGCGCAGCGCGGGATGGGCCTGGACTGGGCGGGCGCCGCCGAGCTGATCCGCCGCTCCGCCGCCGAGGCGAAGGCGGTCGGCGGCCGGATCGCCTGCGGCGTGGGCACCGACCAGCTCGCGCCGGGGCCCCGTTCGCTGGACGAGGTCCGAGCCGCGTACGAGGAGCAGTTGACGCTCGTCGAGGACACCGGTTCGCAGGCGATCCTGATGGCCTCCCGCGCCCTCGCCGCCACCGCGACCACCCCCGACGACTATCTGAACCTCTACTCCCACCTGCTCCGCCAGGCGTCGGAACCGGTCGTGCTGCACTGGCTCGGGCCCATGTTCGACCCCGCGCTGGACGGGTACTGGGGCAGCGCCGATCTCGACGCGGCCACCGAGACCTTCCTCCAGGTCATCTCCGAACACCCCGACAAGGTCGACGGCATCAAGATCTCCCTGCTGGACGCCCAGCGCGAGATCGAGCTGCGCCGCCGGCTGCCGAAGGGCGTGCGCTGCTACACGGGCGACGACTTCAACTACCCCGAGCTGATCGCGGGCGACGAGCAGGGCTTCAGCCACGCGCTGCTCGGCATCTTCGACCCGCTGGGGCCGCTCGCGGCGGCGGCCGTACGGGTCCTGGACACCGGCGACACCAAGGGCTTCCGGGAACTCCTCGACCCCACCGTCGAACTCTCCCGTCACCTCTTCCGGACACCGACCCGCTTCTACAAGACGGGCGTGGTTCTCCTCGCCTGGCTGGCGGGCCACCAGGACCACTTCACGATGGTCGGCGGCCTCCAGTCGGCGCGCTCGCTGCCGCACCTCGCGACGGCGTACGAACTGGCCGACGGGCTCGGGCTCTTCCCGGACCCCGCGGTGGCCGCGGCCAGGATGAAATCCCTGCTCCACGTGGGCGGGGTGGCACAGTGACCGGAACAGTGGGCGGATCCGTGAACACCTCACCGACAGGCGATCTGACGCGCTTCAGCATCAACCAGATGACCGTCAGACAGCTCGGCCTGCCCGAGCTGACCGAGGCATGCGTACGCCTCGGAGTACCCGGCGTCGGCCTGTGGCGCGAGCCGGTCCAGGCGTACGGGGTCGAGGCCGCGGCCAAGCTCGTACGGGACGCCGGGCTGGCGGTCACCACGCTCTGCCGCGGCGGCTTCCTCACCGCGGTCGACCCGGCGCGGCGCGCCGAGGCCCTGGCCGACAACCGCGCCGCCGTCGACGAGGCGGCGGCGCTCGGCACGGACACCCTGGTGCTGGTCTCCGGCGGCCTCCCCGAGGGCGACAAGGACCTCCACGGGGCGCGTGAACGCATCGCCGACGCCCTGGGCGAGCTGGCGCCGTACGGCGCGGAGCGCGGGGTCAGGCTGGCCATCGAGCCGCTGCACCCGATGTTCGCCTCCGACCGCTGTGTGGTCTCCACCCTCGACCAGGCACTCGACCTGGCGGAACGGTTCCCCGCGGACCAGGTCGGGGTGGCCGTGGACACCTACCACATCTGGTGGGACGACCGGGCCCCCGCGGCGGTCGCCCGCGCGGCGGAGCGGATCTTCACCTTCCAGCTCGCCGACTGGACGACGCCGCTCCCCGCCGGGGTGCTCAACGGGCGCGGCCAGCTCGGTGACGGCGCCGTCGACCTGCGGGTCTGGCGTGAACGGGTCGACGCCGCCGGCTACTCGGGCCCGATCGAGGTGGAGCTGTTCAACGACGACCTCTGGCAGCGGGACGGCGTCGAACTCCTCACGGAGACCGCGGAGCGGTACGTGCGGCACGCGCTCTGAAAAATAACTCTGCGGAACCGTGCAACCCTTCTGCGGTGACGTGAGTCGTATATGTCAGCAGGGCTTTCGGGGGGTAGATCCGGGGGGATTGAAAGCTCTGCCGGAGGGGGAGCGCGTGGGGGGGGGGGCGGCGGGGACGGGCGACCCCGCTCTGGCGGGGGGGCGGCAGCCCGGGCGGCGCGCGCCCCAGCGCCGCGCGCGCGCGCGCGCGCGGGGTCTGC
>NZ_JBHZDA010000012.1:26017-46560 GCF_042755665.1 Streptomyces sp. NPDC059142 | reverse complement strand
GTCCATGGGACCGGGCCCCCTGTAGTGCGCGGGAGCCGCGCGCGGGGACGCGCCGGGACACCGGCCGCGCGGGCATGGCGCGGCGTCAGTTGTCCACAGGGCGATCGCGCTGTCGGAGGTCGGCGGTAGCGTCGGATCATGTCCCAACCCGCAGTGCTCGAAGCCGTACTCGAACGGATCACGTACGCGAACGAGGAGAACGGCTACACGGTCGCCCGCGTCGACACCGGTCGCGGTGGCGATCTCCTGACCGTGGTCGGTTCGCTGCTCGGCGCGCAGCCCGGCGAGTCACTGCGGATGGAGGGCCGCTGGGCCTCGCATCCCCAGTACGGCAAGCAGTTCATGTGCGAGAACTACACGACGATCCTGCCGGCCACGATCCAGGGCATCCGCCGCTACCTCGGCTCCGGGCTCATCAAGGGGATCGGGCCCGTGTTCGCCGACCGGATCGTCGGGCACTTCGGTCTGGAGACGCTGGACATCATCGAGACGGCGCCCGAGCGGCTCGTCGAGGTACCTGGCCTGGGCCCCAAGCGGACCAAGTCGATCGCGGCGGCCTGGGAGGAGCAGAAGGCCATCAAGGAGGTCATGGTCTTCCTGCAAGGGGTGGGTGTCTCGACCTCCATCGCCGTCCGCATCTACAAGAAGTACGAGGACGCGTCGATCTCGGTCGTGAGGAACGAGCCGTACCGCCTGGCGGCCGACGTGTGGGGGATCGGCTTCCTGACCGCCGACCGGATCGCCCAGGCCGTAGGTATCCCGCACGACAGCCCGGAGCGCGTCAAGGCGGGCATCCAGTACGCGCTGTCCCAGTCCACCGACCAGGGGCACTGCTTCCTGCCCGAGGACCGGCTCATCTCCGACGCGGTCAAGCTGCTCACCGTCGACACGGGCCTGGTCATCGAATGCCTCGCCGAGCTGGCCGACGAGGACGAGGGCGTCGTACGGGAGAGGGTGCCGGGGCCGGAGGGCGGGGAGGAGGAGATCAACGCGGTCTATCTGGTGCCCTTCCACCGGGCGGAGCTGTCCCTCTCCGCGCAGGTGCTGCGGCTGCTGCGGACCGACCAGGACCGGATGCCGGCCTTCCGGGACGTGGCCTGGGACAAGGCGCTGACCTGGCTGGCCGGGCGTACGGGCGCCGAGCTGGCGCCCGAGCAGCAGCAGGCGGTACGGCTCGCCCTCACGGAGAAGGTCGCCGTCCTGACCGGCGGCCCCGGCTGCGGAAAGTCCTTCACGGTCCGCTCGATCGTGGAGCTGGCGCGGGCGAAGAAGGCCAAGGTGGTGCTGGCGGCGCCCACCGGGCGGGCGGCCAAGCGGCTCGCGGAGCTGACGGGGGCGGAGGCGTCCACGGTCCACCGGCTGCTGGAGCTGCGGCCGGGCGGGGACGCGGCGTACGACAGGGACCGGCCGCTGGACGCCGATCTGGTGGTGGTCGACGAGGCGTCGATGCTGGATCTGCTGCTCGCCAACAAGCTGGTCAAGGCGGTCGCGCCGGGGGCGCATCTGCTGCTGGTGGGGGATGTGGACCAGTTGCCGTCGGTCGGCGCCGGCGAGGTCCTGCGCGATCTGCTCGCCGGGAGCGGCCCCGTACCGAGCGTCAGGCTCACCCGGATCTTCCGGCAGGCGCAGCAGTCGGGGGTGGTCACCAACGCCCACCGGATCAACTCGGGGGCGCATCCCGTCACGGAAGGGCTGTCGGACTTCTTCCTCTTCGTGGAGGAGGAGACGGAGGACGCGGGGCGGGTGACGGTCGATGTGGCGGCGCGCCGGATCCCGGCGAAGTTCGGGCTCGATCCGCGGCGCGACATCCAGGTCCTGGCGCCGATGCACCGGGGTCCGGCCGGCGCGGGCGCCCTGAACGGGCTGCTCCAGCAGGCCATCACCCCCGGCAGACCCGATCTGCCGGAGAAGCGGCTGGGCGGCCGGGTCTTCCGGGTCGGCGACAAGGTGACGCAGATCCGCAACAACTACGAGAAGGGGCAGAACGGGGTCTTCAACGGCACGGTCGGCGTGGTCACCTCGCTCAACCAGGAGGAGCAGCGGCTGACGGTGCTGACGGACGAGGACGAGGAGGTGCCGTACGACTTCGACGAGCTGGACGAGCTGGCGCACGCCTACGCGGTGACGATCCACCGCTCCCAGGGCAGCGAGTATCCGGCCGTGGTCATTCCGGTCACCACGGGCGCATGGATGATGCTCCAGCGCAACCTGCTCTACACGGCGGTGACCCGGGCCAAGAAGCTGGTCGTGCTGGTCGGCTCGCGCAAGGCCATAGGTCAGGCGGTACGTACGGTTTCCGCGGGTAGGCGGTTCACCGCCCTCGGCCATCGGCTGGCGGCGCGGAGCTGAGCGCCGGGCCGGGCGCGCGGCGGACGTGTACCTCGCGGACTTTCGAAACCGGGGCCAAGGGGGCAGGATGAGCAGGTTGGCGGCACTGAGTGCCGCCAAAAGGCCCAATGGTCGACCCCGAGTGCACTCTCCTGAGCCAAATGGGGGATGGTAGAGACAGTCAGGGCACCTCGAAGAAGAGGCACTACGTCGGTGAGGGATGACGTGAGCGAGAAACGCGACAACGCGGTAGTACTGCGGTACGGCGACGGCGAGTACACCTACCCGGTGATCGACAGCACCGTCGGCGATACGGGCTTCGACATCGGGAAGCTTCGTTCTCAGACCGGTCTGGTCACCCTGGACAGCGGCTACGGCAACACCGCCGCCTACAAGTCCGCCATCACCTATCTCGACGGCGAACAGGGCATCCTGCGGTATCGCGGTTACCCGATCGAGCAGCTGGCGGAGCGTTCCAGCTTTGTCGAGGTGGCCTATCTGCTGATCAACGGCGAGCTGCCGACGGTCGACGAGCTGGCCTCCTTCAAGAACGAGATCACCCAGCACACGCTGCTGCACGAGGACGTCAAGCGGTTCTACGACGGCTTCCCGCGCGACGCCCACCCGATGGCGATGCTGTCCTCCGTGGTCAGCGCGCTGTCGACGTTCTACCAGGACAGCCACAACCCGTTCGACGAGAAGCAGCGTCATCTCTCCACGATCCGACTGCTCGCCAAGCTGCCGACCATCGCGGCGTACGCGTACAAGAAGTCGATCGGACACCCGTTCGTCTACCCGCGCAACGACCTCGGGTACGTCGAGAACTTCCTGCGCATGACCTTCTCGGTCCCGGCGCAGGAGTACGAGCCCGACCCCGTCGTGGTCGCCGCGCTCGACAAGCTGCTCATCCTGCACGCGGACCACGAGCAGAACTGTTCGACCTCCACCGTGCGTCTGGTCGGCTCCTCGCAGGCGAACATGTTCGCCTCGATCTCCGCCGGCATCAGCGCCCTGTGGGGACCGCTGCACGGTGGCGCCAACCAGTCGGTGCTGGAGATGCTGGAAGGCATCCAGGCGTCCGGCGGCGATGTCGACACCTTCATCCGCAAGGTGAAGAACAAGGAAGACGGCGTGAAGCTCATGGGCTTCGGGCACCGCGTCTACAAGAACTTCGACCCCCGGGCGAAGATCATCAAGGCCGCGGCGCACGATGTCCTCTCGGCGCTCGGCAAGTCCGACGAGCTGCTGGACATCGCGCTCAAGCTGGAGGAGCACGCGCTGGCCGACGACTACTTCGTCGAGCGCAAGCTCTACCCGAACGTGGACTTCTACACGGGCCTGATCTACCGGGCCATGGGCTTCCCGACCGAGATGTTCACCGTGCTCTTCGCGCTCGGCCGGCTTCCCGGCTGGATCGCCCAGTGGCACGAGATGATCAAGGAGCCCGGTTCGCGCATCGGCCGTCCGCGGCAGATCTACACCGGAGAGGTCCTGCGCGACTTCGTCCCGGTCGAAGGCCGCTGACACCGGATCTCCCGCAGCCGCCCGCGTGCCTGCCGCGCGGCGGCGGCGCCCGTGACGGCGCCGGATCCGTACCACACAGGTGCGACGCAGGACAGAGCGAAAAGCGCCCCCCGGCGGATCCCCCCACGGGTCGGCGAACGGGGCGCTTTCCATATCCCCGGTGCGGATTCCCCCCACGGGATCCGGGCCGGGCGTCTGACGTAACCACCAGTGGCTACTCGGGCGGTCGGACCGGGGTACGTACGGGAGGGCCGCTCAAAGCTCCCCGGTGCACGTGCCCCGGCCAATCGCTTGCACGAGACGTCCCCCAAGACATCCCATGCGATCCCATCGAACGTCCCCCAAGACGTTCTTCTGGCATCGTCCTCTTAGACTCGCGAGCAGGCCCGATGGTTACCCCATAATCTATGTGATCTAGATCTCTTTGTGAAGGTCCTGTGGTTCCTGTGAAGGACCTTGGACGCAGAGAGCTCGCGACCACATAAATGGAGGGTACGCCCAGGTCGGGTTCGGTGTGTGGCCGGATCAGACCTGACCGGTCAGTTCGTACCCCGCCTCGTCGACGGCGGCGCGTACGGCGGCCTCGTCCAGCGGTGCCGCGGACACCACGGTGACCTGTCCCGTGGCGGCCGTGGCCTGGACCGAGGCGACGCCCTCGATCCCGGAGATCTCGTCGGTGACGGCCCCCTCGCAGTGTCCGCAGGTCATGCCGGTGACCTGGTAGACGGTGGTGACCTGGCTCTTCGTCTCTGCGGTCATGACGTTCTCCTCTTTGAGGGCTCGGGTGCGGCGGTCCGGGGCGCGCCGGGGGTGCGTGGGCGCCACGACGCCCCGGCCCGCCCCTGAACTTTACCCCTAGGGGGTATGAAAGCGAACCCCGGCCGTGTCGGACCGCTCAGCCGTCCGAACCCGGCGCGCTCGCGTGGCAGGGGAGTCCGCTCCGCTCGGCGAGCGGCTGTACGTAGCGGAAGAGCACCCTCTTCAGCTCGGTCGTGTACGCGTCCCGTTCATCGGGCTCGGCGGCCAGGATCAGGGCCAGGCCCGCCTTGAACACGGTGAAGAGCATGTGTGCGATCCGGGCGGTCTCGACCCTCGGCGTGCCGGGGAGGTAGTCGCCGAGGATGTCCTCGACGCGGGCGAGCATCGAGGAGTGCAGCGCGTCGTGCTCGCGGGTGACCTGACCCGGGACGTCGGAGCCGTGCATCAGCACCGCGAAGGCCGGGTTCTCCCGGTTGAACTGGATCAGCGGATCGACGACGGCGTCCATGAGCCGGTCGAGCGGCAGGTCGAGGTGGTCCGGCATCAGGGCCTGACCGTAGGTTTCACGCCAGCGCGCCAGGAGCTGGTCGCCCAGCTCGACGGCGATCGCCTCCTTGTTCGGGAAGAACTGGTAGAGCGTGCCGGGCGACACCCCCGCCTCCCGGGCGATGGAGTTGGTGCTCGCCGCGGTGTAGCCGGTGGCGCAGAAGACGCGGGCCGCCGCCTCCAGGAGCTGGGCGACGCGGCGCTCGCCGCGCGCCTGTCGGCGGCGTGGTCTGTCCGGTCCGGGAGTTGGTCCCGGGGTCGGCTCCGGCATGGCAATCCACAGCCTTCCTGGATCGTTTGACAAACACGAGTGGCCACTCGCATTCTTGGACAATGCGAGCGATGACTCGTGTTTGCCAATTCTATGGCAACGGCTGACCCGCGCCCACGGGTCACGGTGAAGGGGACACCGCACCATGTCCGAAGTCAACACTGACCCGCGCCTGGGAGGCTGGACCCGGTTCGTCACCGCCCGGCCACGGCTCTCGCTGCTGGTCGCGCTGGTGATAACGGCCCTGGCCGTGGTCGCCGGCAGCGGAGTCGCCGACCGGCTGAGCAACGGGGGCTGGGAGGACCCGACCGCGGAGTCCACGTACGCGACCAAGGCGCTGGAGCGGGAGTTCCCCGCCTCCCAGCCCAATCTCCTGCTCCTGGTCCACAGCGGAAGCCGGAGCGTCGACGACCCCGCCGTGGCGGGGGAGGGGAAGCGGCTCACCGACCGCCTCGCGGCCGAGAAGGGGATCGTCGGCGTCGGCTCCTACTGGCGGACGGCGTCACCCGCGCTGCGCTCCGAGGACGGCCACGAGGCGCTGATCGCGGCGCGGATCGAGGGCGACGAGACCAACGCCTTCAAGGTCCTGGACCGGATCGCGCCGGAGTACCGGGGTGAGCAGGGTGCGCTGAAGGTCTCCATCGGCGGGCCCGTCGCCGTGCGGAGCGAGATGCAGAGCACCATCCAGGAGGACCTGCTGCGGGCCGAGCTGATCGCCCTTCCGGTGACGCTCGTCCTGCTGGTCATGGTCTTCGGCAGCGCGGTCGCCGCCCTGCTGCCGCTGGGCCTGGGCGTCGTCGCCATCCTGGGGACCAACGCGGTACTGCGCGGACTCACCGAACTCACCGAGGTCTCGGTCTTCGCCCAGAACCTCACCACGGCACTCGGGCTCGGACTGGCCATCGACTACGCCCTGTTCATCGTCCGCAGATTCCGCGAGGAGCTGGCGGAGGGCGCGGAGGTACGGGAAGCCGTGGGCACCACGCTGCGGACCGCCGGCCGTACGGTGCTGTTCTCGGCGCTGACCGTGGCCGTGTCCCTGGCCGCCATGATGGTCTTCCCCCAGCACTTCCTGCGCTCCTTCGCCTACGCGGGCATCGCGGTCGTCCTGCTGGCCGCTGCCGCCGCCCTCGTCCTGCTGCCCGCGGCCCTGATGCTGCTGGGCCACCGGGTCAACGCGCTCGACCTGCGCAAGGCGCTCCGCCGCGGGCGCGCCGCCAAGGAGAAGAAGGACGAGGAGCCCGGGGCCGGCTGGGCTCGGACGGCCGCGCTGGTGATGCGGCGGGCCCCCTTCTTCGCCGTCGCCACGGCCACCGGGCTGATCCTGCTCGGACTGCCCTTCCTCGGAGTCAAGTTCGGCACCGCCGACCACCGTCAGCTCCCGCCGGGCGCCGACTCCCGGGTGGTCCAGGAAGACATCCAGGACCACTTCCCCGGCAGCCCCGGCGGCGGTCTGGAAGTGCTGGCGGAAGGCGCCGCCACCCCCGCCGAGTACGCCGACTACCGCGACCGGATAGCGGCCCTGCCCGGAGTGACACGGGTCGACGGACCGGTTCCCTCCCCCTCCGGCGACCACGCGTACTTCGCGGTGACGCCCAAGGGGCTGGCGGTGGGGGAGGACGCCCAGCGGCTCGTCAAGGACATCCGGGCCGAACCGGCCCCGTTCGACACCTCGGTGACCGGCCTCGCCGGCGTCCTGGTCGACTCCAAGACCGCCATCGCCGACCAGCTCCCCTGGGCCCTGGCCATCATCGTGCTGGTGACCCTGCTCCTGGTCTTCCTGCTCACCGGCAGTGTGCTGATACCGATTCAGGCGGTCGTCCTCAACGCCCTCAGCCTCACGGCGATGTTCGGGGCGACGATCTGGATCTTCCAGGACGGCCATCTGTCAGGACTGCTCGGCTTCACCGCCACCGGCGACATCGAGACAAGCCTGCCCGTCCTGATGTTCTGCGTCGCCTTCGGGCTCTCCATGGACTACGGGGTCTTCCTGCTCTCCCGGATCAAGGAAGAGTACGACCACAGCGGAGACCATGAGCACGCGGTGGCGTACGGGCTGCGCCGCACCGGCGGGCTGATCACCGCCGCCGCCGTGATCCTCGCGGTGGTCATGGTGGCCATCGGTACCTCACGGGTCGCCAACACCAAGATGCTGGGCCTCGGCCTCGCGCTGGCCGTCCTGATGGACGCGATGGTGGTGCGCAGCCTGCTGGTGCCCGCGGTGATGAAGCTGACGGGGAAGGCGACCTGGTGGGCGCCGGGACCGCTGCGCCGCTTCCACGAGCGGTTCGGGCTGAGCGAGGGCGAGTCGCGGAGGCCCGCCGAAGGACCTGCGGAACCGCCCGTCCGCGACCGGGACACCGCAGGCGTCTGAGCGAGGGGAGGGGGCGCGGTGCGCCGCCCCTCCCGAGAGCGGTGCGCTGCTCCCGTCCCGAGCGGGGGACGGGAGCGGCGGCGCGGACCCGGGGCGCGCACGGCGCCCTGGCGCACCGGTTTTCGGCCGCCGCACCCGGAGCGCCGATCCGCACCCGGAGCGCCGATCCGGTCCCGGTTTCGGCCGCCGCGACGGGGGGCCCGACCCCGCGCGGCCACGCCCGGGGGCGCGGGTGCCCCGGCCCGGCGCCGCCGCGACGGGGTGCCCATCCCGGCCCCGGCGCGCCGTCGGATCAGGCGCCGCAGCTTCTGAGGAAGCGGCGGGTGCGGGTGGCGATCGGCAGAGGCTTGTCGGGCGGGCAGGGGTACATGTCCTGCTCGACGATGGCGAAGAGTTCGATGTCCAGCCGCTGGGCCGCCGCCAGGACCGGCTCCAGCGCGGGCACCCCGGCCGGTGGCTCGCACATCACGCCGCGCGCGACCGCCGGCCCGAACGGCACCTCGTCGGCGACGACATCCGCGAGGATCTCCGGATCCACCTGCTTGAGATGGAGGTAACCGATCCGCTCCCCGTACGTCTCGATCAGCTTGACGCTGTCGCCGCCGCAGTACGCGTAGTGCCCCGTGTCCAGACAGAGCGAGACCAGATCGGGGTCGGTCGCGTCGAGGAAACGGCTCACGTTCTCCTCGCTGTCGACATGCGTGTCGGCGTGCGGGTGGACGACGATCTTCAGGCCGTAGCGGTCCTGGACCTCACGGCCGAGACGCTCGGTCTGGGTGGTCAGATCACGCCACTGCCCCGGCGTCAGGACCCGGTCCTCCAGCACCTCGCCGGTCTTGTCGTCCCGCCAGAACGACGGGATGACCACGAGATGGTCCGCGCCCATCGCCCGGGTGAGCGCGGCGATGTCGGCGACATGCTCCCAGGTCTTCTCCCAGACCGCAGGGCCGTGGTGCAGCCCGGTGAAGACGGTCCCGGCCGAGACCTTCAGCCCGCGGCGCGCGGTCTCCTCGCTCAGCCGGTCGGGATCGGACGGGAGGTATCCGTACGGGCCCAGCTCGATCCACTCGTAGCCGGCCTCGGCCACCTCGTCGAGAAAACGCCGCCAGGGCACCTGCTGCGGATCGTCGGGAAACCACACCCCCCAGGAGTCGGGGGCGGACCCGACTCGGATGCGGCTCAACGTGGGTACGGAGGAGGTCATACCGGTCAGCTTTCAGCCCGCACGGAAAGAGTGTCAAGCCCTTGGTCCGAATGTAAAGACAAAACATTGACAGGGTCCCGGGGGACCGTTAGACCTTGCTGTGACCGCCTCCGGTGCGGAAGCCCGCCCCGCTTTGGCAGGAGCGGGGCGCGAGCGACGTTCCCCGCTCGTCACGGCCCCGTGCCGGAGGTTCGGGTCGCCCCGCCCGACGGTGCCCTGTATGACTTCACTGTGAACGATGCCCGACTGCCGCTGCGCGGAGCCCAGGAGGACGCCCGATGAGCAGCCGTACGACCGGCCGTACGAGCGGTCGCGCGCGGGGGCGACCGAGCGCCGCAGCCCGTACCCGCAGGCGGACCGTCGCCCAGGCGCTGGTCGGTTTCCTGGCCCGGCAGTACACCGAGCGGGACGGACGGCGCCGGCGTCTGATCGGCGCCACCTGGGGCATCTTCGGGCACGGCAACGTGGCGGGTATCGGCCAAGCTCTTGTCGAGTCCTCCGCGGACATGAGGTACTTGCAGGGACGTAACGAACAGTCCATGGTCCACGCGGCCGTGGGGTACGCGCGCCAGAGCAACCGCCTCTCCGCCCAGGCGGTGACCACCTCCATCGGCCCCGGCGCCACCAACCTCGTCACCGGCGCGGCACTCGCCACCATCAACCGCCTCCCCGTCCTGCTGCTCCCCGGCGACACCTTCGCCACCCGCCCCGCCGACCCCGTACTCCAGCAGCTCGAAGTCCCGTACGCGGGGGACGTCTCCGTCAACGACGCCCTGCGTCCCGTCTCCGTCCACTTCGACCGGATCACCCGTCCCGAAGCGCTCATCCCGGCCGCGCTCACCGCGATGCGGGTGCTCAGCGACCCGGCCGAGACCGGCGCCGTCACCCTCGCGCTGCCCCAGGACGTCCAGGCGGAGGCGTACGACTGGCCGGAGGAGTTCTTCGCCGAGCGGGTCTGGCGGGTCCGCCGCCCGCCGCCCGACCCGGACGAACTCGCCGACGCCGTACGGCTCGTACGGGAAGCGCGCCGCCCCCTGCTCGTCGCGGGCGGCGGGGTCCACCACAGCGCGGCCGAGGAGACGCTGGCCGAGTTCGCCGACGCGACCGGTATCCCCGTCGCCTCCACCCAGGCGGGCAAGGGCTCGCTCCACCACGACCATCCCTGCGACATCGGCGGGATCGGCCACACGGGCACCGCCACCGCCGACGAACTGGCGGCGGCGGCCGACCTGGTGATCGGTGTCGGCACCCGCTGGACCGACTTCTCCACCGCCTCCGCCACCCTCTTCCAGAACCCCGACGTCCGCTTCCTCAACCTCAACATCACCGGCTTCGACGCCCACAAGCTCGCCGCCCACCCGCTGGTCGCGGACGCCCGTACCGCCGTGCGGCAGCTCACCGCGGAACTGGCCGGCCACCGGGTCGAACCGGCGTACGCCACCGAGTACAGCGGGGCCAAGAAGCGCTGGGAGCGGCGCGTCGAGGCCGCGTTCACCGGAGGCGAGGACGGCGGACGCCCCACCCAGGCCCAGGTCCTCGGCGCTCTCGACGCCCTCGTCACCGACGAGGACATCGTCATCAACGCGGCGGGGTCGCTCCCCGGCGATCTCCACAAGCTGTGGCGGGCGCGTGCGCACGACCAGTACCACGTCGAGTACGGCTACTCCTGCATGGGATACGAGATCCCCGCGGCCATTGGCGTCCAGCTCGCCGCGCCCGGCCGGCCGGTCTGGGCGCTGGTCGGCGACGGCACCTATCTGATGAGCCCCACCGAGATGGTCACGGCGGTCCAGGAAGGGCTGCCCGTCAAGGTCGTGATCCTCCAGAACCACGGCTACGCCTCCATCGGCGGCCTCTCCGAGACGGTCGGCGGGGAGGGCTTCGGCACCGCGTACCGCTTCCGGGCCGCCGACGCCACGTACACCGGCGCCCCGCTCCCCGTGGACCTCGCGGCCAACGCCGCCTCCCTCGGTATGCGGCTGATCCGCGCCGGGACCCTCGGTGAGCTGCGCGAAGCGCTGGCCGAGGCGCGCGCCGCCGACGCCCCCACATGTGTCTACGTGGAGACCGGAACGGCAGACACAGTGTCGGGAGTCCCCCCGGCCCAGGCGTGGTGGGATGTTCCGGTGGCCGAGACCGCGACCCGTATCGCCGCGGTCGAGGCCCGCGAGGAGTACGACCGCCACGCAGCGACCCGCCGCCGCCATCTGTGAAGGAGCGGAACACATGAAGACCGTCAGCCATTGGATCGGTGGCAAGAGCGTCGAGGGCACCTCCGGCGAGCTGGGTCCGGTCACGGACCCGGCGACCGGCGCCGTCACCACCCAGGTCGCGCTCGCCTCCGCCGAGGAGGTCGACACCGCGGTCGCCGCCGCCAAGGCCGCGTACGCCACCTGGGGCACCTCCTCCCTCGCCCAGCGCACGGCGATCCTCTTCCGCTACCGCGCCCTCCTCGACGCCCGCCGCGACGACATCGCCGCGCTGATCACCGCCGAGCACGGCAAGGTGCACTCGGACGCGCTCGGCGAGGTGGCGCGCGGACTGGAGATCGTCGAGCTGGCCTGCGGGATCACCACCCAGCTCAAGGGCGAACTCTCCACCCAGGTCTCCAGCCGGGTCGATGTCGCCGCCATCCGTCAGCCGCTCGGGGTCGTCGCGGGCATCACGCCCTTCAACTTCCCGGCGATGGTGCCGATGTGGATGTTCCCGCTCGCCATCGCCTGCGGGAACACCTTCGTCCTCAAGCCCAGCGAGAAGGACCCGTCGGCCGCCGTCCTCCTGGCGGAACTGGCGGCCGAGGCGGGGCTGCCCGACGGCGTGCTCAACGTCGTCCACGGAGACAAGGTGGCCGTCGACGCCCTGCTCGCGCACCCGGACGTCGCGGCGGTCTCCTTCGTCGGCTCCACCCCGATCGCCCGCTACATCCACACCACCGCCTCCGCCAACGGCAAGCGCGTCCAGGCGCTCGGCGGCGCCAAGAACCACATGCTGGTCCTGCCCGACGCCGACCTGGACGCCGCCGCGGACGCGGCCGTCTCGGCGGCGTACGGCTCGGCCGGTGAGCGCTGCATGGCGATCTCGGCGGTCGTCGCGGTCGGCGCGATCGGGGACGACCTGGTCGCCAGGATCCGCGAGCGCGCCGAGAAGATCGTCATCGGCCCCGGCACCGACCCCGCCTCCGAGATGGGCCCCCTCATCACCCGGGCCCACCGCGACAAGGTCGCGAGCTATGTGACGGGGGCCGCGGCCCAGGGCGCCGAAGTCGTCCTGGACGGCACGGGATACACGGTGGAGGGATATGAGGACGGGCACTGGATCGGCCTGTCCCTGCTGGACAACGTCTCCACCGACTCGGACGCCTACCGTGACGAGATCTTCGGCCCGGTCCTCGTCGTGCTCCGCGCGGAGACGTACGAGGAGGGCGTCGCCCTGATCAACAGCTCGCCGTTCGGCAACGGCACGGCCATCTTCACCCGCGACGGCGGCGCCGCCCGCCGCTTCCAGCTTGAGGTCGAGGCCGGCATGGTCGGGGTGAACGTGCCGATCCCGGTGCCCGTCGGATACCACTCCTTCGGGGGCTGGAAGGACTCGCTCTTCGGCGACCACCACATCTACGGCAACGACGGCGTGCACTTCTACACGCGCGGCAAGGTCGTCACGACCCGCTGGCCCGACCCGGCCGACGCGCCGACCGGCGTGGACCTGGGCTTCCCCCGTAACCACTGATCCGTAGCCACTGATCCGTCACCACTGATCCGTAGCCACCGATCCGTAGCCACCGATCCGCGGTCACCGATCCGCGACAGGCGAACCGCGGCCACTGATCCACCCGGCCTCGAACGCTGATCCGTGGCGGCCGGCCGTAACTCGTCGGCGCGCGGCTTCGTTGGATGACTGCGGCCCGTACGGCGTTCCTCGCCGTACGGGCCGCGGTCGTTTTCACGGTGCGCGGAGCAGGAGGACACACCCATGTGTGGCATCACCGGCTGGGTCTCCTTCGACCGCGATCCGGTCGGCACGCCCGACACGCTGGACGCGATGACGGAGACGATGTCCTGCCGGGGCCCCGACGACCGCGGGACCTGGACCGAGGGACCCGCCGCCCTCGGCCACCGCCGGCTCGCCGTCATCGACCTGCCCGGCGGGCGCCAGCCCATGACGCTGACGACACCGCGGGGCACCATCGCGCTCGTCTACTCCGGTGAGACGTACAACTACACCGAGCTG
This sequence comes from Streptomyces sp. NPDC059142, assembly GCF_042755665.1. Taxonomy (NCBI): domain Bacteria; kingdom Bacillati; phylum Actinomycetota; class Actinomycetes; order Kitasatosporales; family Streptomycetaceae; genus Streptomyces; species Streptomyces sp. NPDC059142. The sequence continues at coordinate 33,327 of NZ_JBHZDA010000012.1, read as the reverse complement.
CGCGCGGAACTGACCGGCCGCGGCCACCGGTTCACCACCGACTCCGACACCGAGGTCGTGCTCCACGGCTATCTGGAGTGGGGCGAGGCGCTCGCCGAACGCCTCAACGGGATGTACGCCTTCGCGATCTGGGACGGCCGCTTCCGCAAGCTGGTGATGATCCGCGACCGGATGGGCATCAAGCCCTTCTACTACGCCCCCACCCCCCACGGCGTCCTCTTCGGCTCGGAGCCCAAGGCGATCCTCGCCCACCCGCTCGCCCGCGCCCGCGTCCGTCTCGACGGGCTGCGCGAACTCTTCGCCTTCGTCAAGACGCCCGGTCACGCCGTCTGGGACGGGATGTACGAGGTCGCGCCAGGCACCCTGGTGACCGTGGAGGCGAGCGGGCTGCGCCGCCACGTCTACTGGTCCCTGGAGACCCGCCCGCACACCGACGACCGCGCCACGGCCGTGGCCCGCGTACGGACGCTCCTCGACGACATCGTGCGCCGTCAGCTCGTCGCCGACGTCCCCCGCTGCACCCTCCTGTCCGGCGGGCTCGACTCCTCCGCCATGACGGGGATCGCCGCCCGTCAGCTCGGGGAGAGCGGGGAGACCGTACGCAGCTTCTCCGTCGACTTCACGGGCCGTACGGAGCACTTCGTGGCCGACGCGTTCCGCACCACGCCCGACACGCCGTTCGTCCACGACGTCGTCCGCGAGGCGGGCACGGAGCACCAGGACATCGTCCTCGACTCGCTCGCCCTGGCCGACCCCGAGGTCCGGGCCCGCATGATCAGGGCCAGGGACCTGCCCATGGGCTTCGGCGACATGGACTCCTCCCTCTACCTGCTCTTCCAGGCCATCCGGGAACGCTCGACGGTCGCGCTCTCCGGCGAGTCGGCCGACGAGGTCTTCGGCGGCTACCCCCAGTTCTTCGACGAGGCGGCCAGAAAGGCCGACATGTTCCCGTGGCTGGTGCGCTTCGGCGAACACTTCGGGGAGGACACCGGAGTGCTGCGCCCGGAGGTCGACGCGGCGCTCGGACTGCCGTCGTTCACCCGGGACAGTTACGCCACCGCCGTGGCCGGCATCGAACGCCGCGCCGGGGAGAGCGACTTCGAGTACCGGATGCGGAAGATCTGCCATCTGCATCTGACGCGCTTCGTGCAGATCCTGCTGGACCGCAAGGACCGCGCGAGCATGGCGGTCGGCCTGGAGGTCAGGGTGCCCTTCTGCGACCACCGGCTCGTCGAGTACGTGTACAACACACCCTGGTCGCTGAAGTCCTTCGACGGGCGGGAGAAGAGCCTGCTGCGGGAGGCGACCGCCGATGTGCTGCCGAAGTCGGTGTACGAGCGCGAGAAGAGCCCGTACCCCAGCACCCAGGACCCGGAGTACGCCGTGGCCCTCCAGGGCCAGGTCAAGGAACTGCTGTCCGAGCCGTCGCACCGGGTCTTCGACCTGGTGGACCGGGAGCGGGTACGGAACACCGCCGAGCGGGAGACTCCGCAGGTCACCACGGCGAGTCGGCGAGGGCTGGAACGGACGCTCGACCTGGCGCTGTGGCTGGACCTCTACAACCCGGAGATCACACTCACCTGATATGGCGGAATGAAAAGGATAATAACGGTAGAAAGGATGATGTACCGGCTGATCCAGAGAGCTCAGGACCTCATATGCCCCGATACTTCGCCGACTCCCCGGAGTCGCTCGTCCCCGACGCGCTCAAGGGGTTCGCCGCCGCCCACGCCGACCTGGTCGAGCACCACCCCGAGCACGGCTACTTCCGCACCCGCCGCACCGCCACCCCGACCCCCACGACGGCCACCCCGGCCGCCGCCGGCCGCCGCGTCGGCCTCGTCTCCGGCGGCGGCTCCGGCCACGAACCGCTGCACGCCGGGTTCCTCGGCGCCGGCCTGCTGGACGCCGTATGCCCGGGACAGATCTTCGCCTCCCCGCACAACCGGCAGATCTTCGAGGCCAGCCGCGCCGTCGCGGGCAGCGACGGCGTCCTGCACATCGTCAAGAACTACACCGGCGACCGGATCAACTTCGGGATCGCCGCCGAACGCCTCGCCCACGAGAACATCCGCTGCGCCCGCGTCCTCGTGGACGACGACCTCGCGACCGACTCCGCGGACATCGCCGTCGGGCGGCGCGGCACCGGCGCCACCCTCATCGTCGAGAAGATCCTCGGCGCCGCCGCCGACGAGAGCCGCGGACTCGACGAACTGGCCGCCCTGGGCGCCGATCTGTCCGCCCGTACGCGCAGCCTCGCCGTCGCCACCGCGGCGCACACCGCGCCGGCCTCCGGCGCGCCCGCCTTCGAACTGCCCCGGGACGTGCTCGAATTCGGCGTCGGCATCCACGGCGAACGGGCCGGTGGCACCACCCCGCACCCGCCGCTCACCGAACTCGTCGCCCTCATGACCGACCGGCTGCTGGCCGCCCTGCCCCATGGGACCCCCGGCCGCCGCCGCGTACTGGCCCTGGTCAACGGGCTCGGCGGGGTCACCTCGCTGGAGCTGTACGGCATCCGGCACGCCCTCGGCGGGGCGCTGCGGAACCGCGGGGTCACCCTCGACCGCTCCCTGACCGGCACCTTCGTCAGCGCCCTCGACATGCGGGGCTTCTCGCTCTCCCTGCTCGCCACCGACGACGACACGCTCCGGCTCTGGGACGCCCCCGCCAGAACCGCGTCCTGGCCGAGCTGACCCCGCCTTTCCCCTTTTCCCGCCTCGCCCCTCCCCTTCCGTCTTTCCCCACCCTCCCTCTCCACCCCACGAGAAGCAGGAGCCCTTCCCGCGATGTCCTCCCAGAACCTGACCCCCGCGCCCGCCCCCTCCGCCCCCACCCCCAAGGGCCTCACCTACGAGGACACCACCGGCTGGCTCGACCGCTTCGGCGCCGCCGCACGGGCGGTGGAGGGCGAGCTGACGGAACTGGACCAGCGGGCCGGCGACGGCGACTTCGGCGCCAACCTCGTCTCCGGCATGGACGGCGTACGGGACGCGCTCGCCGCGCCGACCAGCGGCCCGCGCACCCCGGCGGCGCCGCTCGCCACCGCCGCACGGGTCTTCCTCGACCACGTCGGCGGCACGAGCGGCCCGCTCTTCGGCCTGCTCTTCCAGGAACTGGCCGCCGCGGTCGCCGCCGCCGACGGCGCCCCCGGCACCGCCGCACTCGCGGCGGGCACCGCGGCGGGGGCGGCCGCCGTCCAGCGCGTCGGCGAGGCCGAGGTGGGGGACAAGACGATGGTCGACGCCCTGGTCCCCGCCGCCGAGGCGCTCACCCGGGCGCTGCTCGCGGACCCCACGGGCGGCGATCCGGTACGGGCGCTCCACAGCGCGGCCGTCGCCGCCCACCACGGCGCCCGCGCCACCAGCGCCCTGCGCGCCCGCCGTGGCCGCGCCAGCTACACGGGCGACCACTCCCGCGGCGTCCCCGACCCGGGCGCCCTCGCCGTGGCCCTGCTCTTCGCCTCGGCCTCGTCCCAGCCGACCACCCTGGACGAGCTCCCCGAGGTCTGAGCCGCCGGGCCCGCCCGACGGCCCCTCCGGTTCCGTTCCGCCCCTGTTCGCGGCGGTGTGCGGTACCGCGTCCGCTGTACGGGGGCGCCGCCGTGTACTACCCGAGGAGGTCCCGGGTTCCGACCGTCGGCACCCTGGACGGCTCCGGGCGCCGATTAGGGTTCAAGGATGGAGACCCGAACCCCCCGCCGGTTCCGGCCACGGGCCCGCTGGCTCGCGGGACTGGCCGCCGCGGCCGTGCTCGTCGGAGCCGGCACCTGGACCGCCGTCGCCTCGGACGACGGCCCGGCCGTGCACCGTGAGGACCAGGTGCTGGACATGCCGGGCGCCCGGATCGACACCTCGTACTTCACCGCGGGCAGCGGGCGCAGACCGGCCGTGCTCATCGGGCACGGATTCGGCGGCAGCAAGAACGACGTACGCGCCCAGGCCGAGAAGCTGGCCCGCGACGGCTACGCGGTGCTGACCTGGTCGGCCCGTGGCTTCGGGAAGTCCACCGGTGACATCGGACTCAACGACCCCGACCACGAGGTCAAGGACGTCTCCCGGATGATCGACTGGCTCGCCGGGCGCCCCGAGGTCGAACTCGACGCGAAGGGCGACCCCCGCGTCGGCGTGACCGGTGCCTCGTACGGCGGGGCCATCTCGCTGCTCGCCGCCGGGTACGACCAGCGCGTCGACGCGATCGCCCCGCAGATCACCTACTGGAACCTGGCCGACGCCCTGTTCCCCGACGGCGTCCTCAAGAAGCTCTGGGCCGGGATCTTCATCTCCAACGGCGGCGGCTGCTCCAGCTTCGAGAAGGAGCTGTGCGAGATGTACGAGCGGGTCGCCGTCGCCGGGAAACCGGACGACGCCGCCCGCAAGCTGCTGGAGGAACGCAGCCCCTCCGCCGTCGGGGACCGGATCGACGTGCCCGCGCTGATCGTGCAGGGCCAGACCGACTCCCTCTTCCCGCTCGACCACGCCGACGCCATGGCGAAGCGGATCAGCGCGAACGGAGCGCCCGTCGACGTCGACTGGATGGCCGGCGGGCACGACGGCGGCAACCCGGAGGCCGAGCGGGTCCAGGGCCGTGTCTCCGCCTGGTTCGACCGCTATCTCAAGGACGACAAGGGGGCCGACACCGGGCCCGCCTTCCGCGTCAGCCGGACCGGCGGCGTGGACTCCGCCAACGGGCAGGTCAGCCTGCGCGGCTCGACCGGCGACCGCTACCCGGGCCTCGCCAACGACACCACCACGGTGCCGCTGACCGGCGACGCGCAGACCTTCACCAACCCGGCCGGCGGCAACCCGCCCTCCATCTCCTCCGTGCCGGGACTGGGCGCCGGGCTCTCCCAGTTCTCCTCGTTCGGCGTCGGACTCGCCCTCGACTTCCCCGGCCAGTACGCCCGCTTCGACTCGGCGCCGCTCGACCGCCCCCTGCGGATCACCGGGCAGCCGACCGTCAAGGCGGCCGTCACCTCCTCCAGCGGCGAGGCGGTCCTCTTCGCCAAGGTGTACGACGTGGGCCCCGACGGCACCGGCCAGGTGCTGCCCTCGCAACTCGTCCGGCCCGTACGGGTCGAGGACGTCGCCGAGGGCCGGACCGTGGAGCTGAAACTGCCCGCGGTCGACCACCGGGTCGTCCCCGGACACCGGCTGCGGGTCGTGGTCGCCGCCACCGACCTCGGCTACGCCTCACCGGTCGCCCCGGCCACGTACAAGGTCGCCGTGGACGGCCCGCTGACCGTGCCCACCGTCCCCGGACTCACCGCGGGGTCCACCGCCCTGCCGTGGTGGACCTGGGGGCTCCCGGTCATCGGCGTCCTGGTCGCGGGCGTGCTGCTGCTCACCGCCCGCCGCCGCGCCGCCGCGCCGGTGCCGGACCCCGCGCTCGCCGAGGTGCCGCTGCGGATCACCGATCTCTCCAAGCGGTACGCCAACTCCAGCGAGCGGTACGCGGTCCGCGACCTCTCCTTCACGGTCGAGAAGGGCCAGGTCCTCGGCCTGCTCGGGCCGAACGGCGCGGGCAAGACCACCACCCTGCGCATGCTGATGGGGCTGATCTCCCCGGACGCCGGGGAGATCCGGGTCTTCGGGCACGCGATCAGGCCGGGCGCCCCGGTGCTCTCCCGGGTCGGCGCGTTCGTCGAGGGCGCGGGCTTCCTGCCGCATCTGTCGGGCCGCGAGAACCTGGAGCTGTACTGGCGGGCCACCGGCCGCCCCACCGAGGACTCCCACATGGAGGAGGCCCTGGAGATCGCCGGGCTCGGCGACGCGCTGGCCCGCGCCGTACGCACCTACTCGCAGGGCATGCGGCAGCGCCTCGCCATCGCCCAGGCGATGCTCGGTATGCCGGATCTGCTGATCCTGGACGAACCGACCAACGGACTCGACCCGCCCCAGATCCGCGAGATGCGCGACGTGATGATCCGGTACGCGGCCGGGGGCAGGACCGTCATCGTCTCCAGCCATCTCCTCTCCGAGGTCGAACAGTCCTGCACGCATCTCGTGGTCATGCACCGGGGGCAGCTCGTGCAGGCGGGGGCGGTCGCCGAGATCACCGGTGCGGGGGACACCCTGCTCGTCACCACCGCCGAGCCCGTCCCGGAACCGGTCGTGGACAAGGTCGCCGCGCTGGCGGGCGTCGGCTCCGCCGTCCGCACGGACGACGGGCTGCTGGTACGGCTCGACGGCGCGTCCACCACCACGCTGATCACCGAGCTGGTCCGGCTGGACGTCCCCCTGACGGGCGTCGGGCCGCACCGCCGCCTGGAGGACGCGTTCCTCACCCTGATCTCCGGAGGCTCCGCATGAGCGCGCTGACCGAAACGGCCCCCGGCTACCGGGCCGGGCGCACCCTGCCCCTGCGGGTCGAGGCGCTGCGGCAGCTCAAGCGCCGGCGCACGCTGGCCATGGGGCTCATCCTGGGCCTCCTTCCCTTCGTGCTGATCGTGGCCTTCGCGGTCGGGGGGACTCCGGACGGCGGGCGGGAGGGCCGGGTGACCCTGATGGACACCGCGACCGCGTCCGGCGCCAACTTCGCGGCGACCTGTCTCTTCGTCTCGGCGGGCTTTCTGCTGGTCGTGCCGGTCGCGCTCTTCCACGGGGACACCGTGGCGTCCGAGGCGAGCTGGTCGTCCCTGCGCTATCTGCTCGCGGCGCCCGTGCCACGGTCGCGCCTGCTGTGGAGCAAGCTGACCGTCGCGCTCGGGATGAGCGCCGCGGCGATGGTGCTGCTGCCGCTGGTCGCACTGGCGGCGGGTACGGCCGCGTACGGCTGGGGCCCGCTCCAACTGCCCACCGGTGGCTCCCTCTCCACGGCGGAGACGCTGCCGAGGCTGGTCGTGATCATCGCGTTCATCTTCGTCTCCCAACTGGTCACGGCGGGGCTGGCCTTCTGGCTGTCGACCAAGACCGATGCCCCGCTGGGCGCGGTCGGCGGCGCGGTCGGTCTGACGATCGTCGGCAATGTGCTGGACGCGGTGACCGCGCTCGGTTCCTGGCGGGAGTTCCTGCCGGCGCACTGGCAGTTCGCCTGGGCGGACGCGGTCCAGCCGCAGTTGGAGTGGGGCGGCATGGCGAAGGGCGCGGCCGTCTCCTTCACCTACGCCGTGGTGCTGTTCGCACTGGCCTTCCGGACCTTCTCCCGTAAGGACATCGTGTCGTAGGAGCCGTGGGTCTCCCGGCCGTCGCCGATACGGGGACGCCCTTCGGACAGATCGCTTCGGTCGGATCCGTTCGGTCGGATCCGTTCCGGTCAGATCCACCCCCTTCGAGCCGCGCGGACGCCCCGCCCCGCACCCCGCCCGGCGG
>NZ_JBHZDA010000012.1:0-26007 GCF_042755665.1 Streptomyces sp. NPDC059142 | reverse complement strand
GTCCCGTAAACACCCCCCCCTTCCCAGCCGTTACCGCCCCCGCGCGGACGCGGCTCGTCGTGCCGAGGGCGGCGAGCAGATCGCCCACCCGGCGGCTGTAGGTCCGGCTCGACATGCCGAGGCGCGTCGCCGCCGTCTCGTCCGTCATCCCGGCGACCAGGGCCTCCAGCACCGGACGTAACGACCCGGGCAGGCCGCCGGGTGTGGGCAGCGCCTCCGTCGGCAGCTCCTCACCCGTCTCCCACCAGATCTCATGCGTACGGACCAGGGCCTGGACGACCACCGGATCCCGGATCAGCAGCAGCCCGTGGTAGTGGAGTTGAAGATCGAGGGGGACCGCGGCGACCGAGCGGTCCACCAGGATCATCGTGAAGGGGATGGAGTCCGTCTGCCGCGCCTCGCCGGGGAGTTGGTGGGGGAGGGGATACGGCAGCCCCACCAGCCCGTGCCGGGGAACGATCCGGCGCACCCCGACCGACGGACGGCGGCTCCGGCCCCGGCGGCCGGGACCGCTCTCCGGCCAGCCCCGCTCACCCGCCGCGCGCACGCAGGCGCCCGTGAAGTCGAGAAAGTGCTCCGGCACGCACTGCCCCAGACAGCTTCCGGGGTCGTCGAAGATGAGCAGTTCACGGCGGGCCGAACGGACCAGGGCGGTGAGGGTGGCCGTCACCTCCCGCACGCCACGGATCGGCCGGCCCGGCGGATGTGGCGTGTCGTCGGATTCCTCCCGCATCGCACCCACCGACAGCATCGACCTGTTGAGCACAGAACCAGAAACATCCGACACGGCTGACCACCCCCGCCATCCCCTCGGAGCCGTACGCCACTCCATGTACGCACATCATTGCGCACCGTGACAAGTGCAGTTCAGAGAGTGGCGAATCCATGCCAGAGGTTCAAAAGGCGTCGACTTTTCCCCGAGTCGGTGATCGGGGTGTGCCGTTCAGTCGAACTTCGCCACGTAACGACGCTGCCAGGGAGTCTCGACGGCGTGCCGGGAGTAGTGCCGCCGTACGTACGCGACCGCCTCGTCCCGCGGTACCCCGTCGAGCACGGCGAGGCAGGCCAGCGCCGTGCCGGTCCGTCCCCGTCCGCCCCCGCAGGCGATCTCGACGCGCTCGGCGGCGGATCGTTCCAGCGCCTCCCTGAGCGCTTCGGCGGTGGCCTCACGATCGGTCGGCAGCCGGAAGTCGGGCCAGCGCAGCCAGCGGTTCTCCCAGAGCACACCGGGCGGTCTGCGCGCCAGCAGATAGAGCGCGAAGGTCGGTGGCGGGCCCGGCGGCATCGGGTGGCGCAGCCCCCGGCCGCGCACGAGCCGCCCGGAGGGGAGGCGGAGGATTCCGGCGGCGGTCGACTCCCAGGGTTTGTACGGTGTCGTGGTCACGCCGGTCAGGGTAGGTGCTGCGACCGGCGCGCGGAACGGGCCCCGGACGAGGTGCTGATGCTGTCCGGGGCCCGTTCGCGCGGCCCGTTCCATGAGACGGGTGGTGCGGTCTGAGGCTGGTGGCGCGGCCTGAGGCTGGTGGTGCGCCGCAGAGGGGGCGGTGCGCCGAAGGTGGCGGCGCGGCCGTCGGATGTCCGGCGGACGCGGCTACTTGGGCATCAGCACGGTGTCGATGAGGTACACCGTGGCGTTCGCCGTCCTGATGTTGCCGCAGACGATCTTCGCGGTCCCGTCGACCTTGAAGTGCGTGCCGGAGCCCGAGGTCGTGAGCGGGGCACCCTCCAGCGTCCGGAACGTGCCGTGCGGGAGCTCACGGGGGCTGATCCTGCGGTTCACCACGTGGTACTTGAGGACCTTCGCGAGCTGGGTCCGGTCGCTCAGCAGCCGGTCGCGCTGCGACTTGGGGATCTTGGCGAACGCCTCGTTCGTCGGCGCGAACAGGGTGAGGGCGTGACCGTTGTTCAGCGTTCTCACCAGTCCCGCCTTGCGCGCCGCGGCGACCAGCGTGGACAGGTCCGGGTTGTGCGAGGCGGCGATGGCCAGCCGCTCCCGCGCCATGGCGCGGAGGCTGCCCTCGCCCCGCCTGGGCAGCGAGGAGCACGCGGGGCCGAACGGCACGGCCACGCCCGGCGCCGTCCTCGGCCTGCTGGGCGACGGCGAGGTGGAGCCGGAGCCGGAGCTGGAGGTGGAGGGCGAGGTGCTCGGGGACGCCGGTTCCGACGGCGACGCGGAGGACGCGGGCGCCGACGGTGACATGGACTCGGCGGCCGATGTCGAGGTGTCCGGCGACGGGGTGACCGCGAGGGCCTGGGGCGCCTGCGTCCCCAGGGTGACGGGGAGGGCCGCCGCGAGGGGGGCGGCCACAACCGTGGCACGGATGCGGGTGCGCTTCATGTTCGATTCCTCTTCCTGTGGGAGGAGTCCTCGGCTCATGGGGTGACCGGGCTAAAGCGTAGCCACGGCGCGCCGGATTCGGCATCTTGAGCCGTTCGGCCCAGCGCCCCAGCGCCCCGGCGCCCCGGGCCGCCCCGCTCCGCGCCCCGGTTCACCCCACCCGGTGCGTCCAGCGCCCCGCCAGCAGCGTCCCGTGCACCGGCATCCGCCGCAGCGTCGCGTCGTCGGCCGTCAGCGGGTCCGTGTCCACGATCACCAGGTCCGCCGGGTCCCCGACCCGCACCGAGGTACGGCCGCGCGCCGAGGCCGCCAGCGCCTGCGCCACCGAGAGCCGCTGCTCCGGGTGCCAGGAGGGTCGCCGATCATCCGTACGGGTGACCGCGTTGGCGAGGGACAGCCAGGGGTCGAGCGGTGCGACGGGCGCGTCCGAACCCAGTTCGAGCCGGGCGCCGGCGGCCAGCAGATCCGCGTAGGCGAAGGCCCGGTGCGTACGGCCGCGCCAGTGCAGGTCGGCGACGTCCCGGTCGTCCACGGCGTGTGTGGGCTGCACGCCCACGGTGACGCCGAGGGCCGCGAAGCGCGCGATGTCCTCCGGGCGCAGCAACTGTCCGTGTTCGATCCGGCCCCGGCAACGGACGGACGCGAACGCGTCGAGCGCCAGTTCGTTGGCGCGGTCCCCGATGGCGTGCACCGCCGGCTCGATCCCGTGCGCCGCCGCCCGGCGCATCAGGCCCGTCACCTCCTCGGGGGTCATCTCGGCGATCCCGTACGGGTGCGGCAGACCGGTGGAGTCGGGGTACGGGTCGTGGCAGAGCGCCGTACGCGTGTTGAGCGAGCCGTCCGTGATCAGCTTCAGCGGCCCGGTCGTCAGCAGCCCGCCCGCCACGTCCGGGGGCACCACGCCCGTACGGAGCCCCCGGCCGACGGCCGCGTCCAGATGGGCCGGGTAGACGGCGGCGGACACCCGTACCGGCAGCGGGCCGGGGGCCCCGGCCGTCCGGCGGGTCCAGTCCGTGATGTTGTCCGCGTGTTCGAAGTCCAGGATGCCGGTGACCCCGAGCCGGGCCGCCGCGGCGCAGGCGTCCCGTACCCACGCGTCGGCCGTCTCCGTGGGGACGGAGGCCAGCCGGGCGGTGGCGTGGAAGGACTCCCGTTCGCGCAGCAGCCCCGTCGGGTGGTCGCCGAGGCCCAGCAGCGCCAGCGCCGGGGAGTTGGCCCACGCCGAGTGGAGGTCGGCGCCGACGAGCAGGACGGGCCGGTCGGGGACCAGCGCGTCCAGCAGGTCCTTGTGGGGCGCGTCCGGCCACAGGCCGTCCCGGAAGCCGTACCCGGCCAGCGTCTCGCCGGGCGGCAGGGTGGCGGCGCGCGCACCGGCGGCGGACGCCGCGGCGCGGGCCGAGCCGAGCCCCGCCAGGTCGAGGCGGCGGCGGGCGACGGCCCAGCGCACGATGTGGACGTGGCCGTCCCACAGGCCGGGCAGGAGCGTACGCCCGTCGAGGTCGACGCAGGGGCCGCCGCCCGGGGCGCCCGGGGACGGGCGGATCTCCGTGACGCGCCCGCCCCCGGTCCGTACGTCGCACAGGGGGCCGCCCGCGCCGAGCCGGACACGGCGCAGCGTGAGCGGCGCGGCGGGTGACACGGGTGCCGGTGCGGTCATACGGGCCTCCTGGCAGCGCGGGGTTACGGGCTCAGCGTGGCCGCTCGTCCGGGGCGGGTCCCGTACGGGCGGCGTGGTCGGCGGCGGCCAGCAGCGTCGCGTACTGGACCCCGGCGAGCGTCGCGATCGGGATCGGGTCGCCGATGGCCGGGGCGGCCTCGTCCTCCCAGCCGCGGTAGGCGCGTTCCAGTTCCCGGTGGCAGCGGCGGACCGTGGGGGTGGCGGTGCCCGCCGTCACCTCGGCGGCGAGCGCGCGCAGCAGCATCCCGCCGAAGCGGACGCGGAAGCTGTGCACGGAAGTCCGGCAGGCGTACCGCTCGGCCGCCGTCGCGTACCGCTCCTCCAGCCCGTCGGCGCGGGCGCTCTCCAGCTCGGCGAAGTTCGTCAGCGACGGTACGAAGTCCTTCACCGCCCGCAGGAAGGGCGTCGGGATGGTCAGTTCGGGGGCGGCGGCCTCCAGGAGGCGGTTCAGCAGCTCGCCGGTGGTGCGGAGCCCGTCCGCCCGCTCCCGTACGACCTCGGCGTGGCGCTCGGCCACGGGGGTGTCGTCGTCCGCCTCGGGGTGGGCCCAGTGCGGGACCTCCGCGGCGAAGTAGAAGGTGCCGTACGGCTCGGTGTAGGCGGCGCTGGAGGCGCCCGCGAGCGCGGCGGCGGCGTCGGCGCCGAGACCGTCGAGGTAGTCGTAGGCGTCGCGCATGTCGATGACGCCGTAGACGGAGGGCGCGTACCGGGGGGAGTGCGCGGCCTCGGGCTCACCGGTGGCGAGCGGGATGCCGACGGCCGGGGGAACGGCCTCCAGCAGCCCGTACAGCTCGGGCGCCGGCCGGCTGACGTAGTAGTAGGCGCCGCCCGACTCGCAGTTGTGCAGGGTGGTGAGGAAGCGCGGCTCGGTGGCGTCCAGCAGCCGCATCAGGGCGAGGGTCTCGGGCAGGACGCGGTCGAAGTAGGCGTCGCGGTAGGCGAAGGGGAAGGTCCACTCGACCTGTTCGTCGCCCGCCGGGCGGTAGAAGTGGCGCCCGTACAGCCGCTTGTCGGTGGGGTCGGCGAACCAGCCCTCGTTGAGCCGCGCGCCGTCCGGGTCGACGCAGGGCACGATGTGCCACGCGCCGCCGAAGTGCGCGCGCAGCGCGTCGTCCTCGCAGAGGGTGGTCGCGAGGTGGAGTGCGGTGACGGCGCCGACGGGCTCGTTGGGGTGCACGCCGCCGACGACGACGAACTGCGGTACGGAGCCGTCGGACGCGGCGGCGTCGGGGGCGTCCGGGACACCGGAGCTGTCGGGGCCGTCGGGGAGGACCGTGAAGCAGGGCAGCGGCTCGCCCAGCCGGGAGGTCCCGATGCGGCGCTCCGTGATCCGCCGCGGGTGCAGCGCGGCCAGCGCCCTGAAGGACGCGAGGAGTTCGTCCACGCCCGGATAGGTGTCCGTCGGGGGTACGGTCCCGGCGCGCCGGATCCACTCGGCGGCGTCGGGGGCGGGCTCGGACGGGGCGGACGACTGCGAGGTCGCGGTGGCCATGGGGTGGTGCTCCAGGTGGGGGAGTGCGGTGCGGGTACGGGACCTTCCCGGGATACTCGCCGCGAGCGGGATGATGTGACAACGCAACGGTACGAAAATCTGAGCGTCGGTGACGGCGGCGGTCGCTCGCGCGGGCCGAAACGGCTGAACGCCCGGCCGCCCGCGTACGTATCCAGAGGGAAGGTGTGATCTGACGTTCGACGGTTGTTGCGCGACGGCACGAGGGAAAGGTGGGGTCACGCATGCAGGTGCTGCTCGTCGAGGACGATGCCTCGATCGCCGAACCGCTGGTGGACGGGTTGGCGCGGTACGGATTCACGGTGCGGTGGGTCGGCACCGGCGACGCGGCCCTGGACGCCCCGCGCGGTGACATGGTCCTGCTCGATCTGGGACTGCCCGACATGGACGGCATCGACGTGTGCCGCGCGCTGCGGCAGGACTCCGACGTCCCGATCATCATGCTCACGGCACGCGGTACGGAGGCGGACCGGGTGGTCGGGCTCGAACTCGGCGCCGACGACTATCTGGCGAAGCCCTTCAGCCTGCGGGAACTGGTGGCCAGGATCCGGGCGGTGACCCGGCGCACGCGTATGACGGCGCCCGCGCGCCCCGCGATCCCCGCAGGACACGACGCCCCGTACGGAGCCACGTACGGAGCCGCCTACGGGTCCCCGTACGGAGCCGCTTACGGGTCCCCGTACGAGGCCACCCACGACGCCCCGTACGGGGCCGCTCCCGTGGGCGCCGTTCCGGTGGGGGCCGCGCCCGCCGCCCGGCCCGCGCTCGTCACCGCGCTGCCCGAGGCACCCGGCGCCGGACCGCAGATCATCGGGGACATCCGGATCGACCGGCGGACCCGCCAGGTCCATGTGGCGGGCCGGCCGGTCAGTCTGGCGCCCAAGGAGTTCGACGTACTCGCCCTCCTCGCCGAGGACCCGGGCGCCGTCTGCTCGCGCCGGCAGATCCTCGGCACGGTCTGGGACCCGAACTTCTTCGGCCCGACCAAGACCCTCGACGTGCACATCGCGGCGCTGCGCCGCAAGCTCGGGGACCCCCGCCGTATCGAGACGCTGCGCTGCGTGGGGTTCCGGCTCACGGTCTCGCCCGGCTACGAGGCACGGGCCGACAAGGTGTCCTGACCGCGCGATCCGGACGGAAGGTCCTGGGCCGCCCCGCTCTCAGGCGAGCGCGGTACGGCACTCCTCCAGCATGTGGAGCAGGCCCCGCACCTCCGCCAGCACGGCCGGGTCGAGATCGGCCAGGACGGTCTCCTCGCCCGTCGTCGCGGCGCGCGCCACCGTCCGGCCGCCGGGCCCGTGGACGGCCGTACCGCCGCCGCAGGGCCGGTGCGCGGGGCCGCCCACCGGATTGGAGAACACCGCGTACACGGTGTTCTCCAGCGCGCGGGCGGCGAGATAGACATCGGCCCGGTGTTCGTTGCCGGCCGCGAACGCGCTGGGGCAGACGTAGACATGGGCCCCGGCGAGGGCCGCCGCGCGCCCGTGCTCGGGGAAGGACATGTCGTAACAGACCCCGAGCCCCAGCCGCCAGCCGTCGACGGTGAGGGCCGCGCCCCGCTGTCCGGGCGTCCCCGCCGCGAAGAGGGTGCGCTCGTCCGCGTGCCACAGATGCTGTTTGTCGTAGACCACGGCCGGCGGGCCCGAGGGGCCGAACGCCACCACCGAGTTGGTCAGCGAGCCGTCGGCGGCGCGCACCGCCGCGCCGGTCAGTACGGTCACGGCGCGGGCGGCGGCGGCCTCCGCGAGCGGGTCGAGCCGGGGGTCGGAGAGGGTACGGCCGGGGTCCGCGCGCACCGCGTAGCGGTCGGGCGCGGCGGCGAGCGCGGGCAGGTCGTACGCGCACAGGTGCAGCTCGGGGAGGACGACGACCCCGGCCCCCTCGTCGGCGGCGCGCACCGTCAGGGCGGCGGCGTGGCGGGCGTTGGCGGCCACGTCCCCGGAGACCGCCCCCGCCTGCACGGCGGCCAGCCGGAGCGGCACGGAGGGCAGGGGCAGGGCAAGGGGCGGCAGGGGCTCGCTCATACGGGGGCTCCCAGGGGTCCGGGGGTGCCGGGCGCGGCCGGCACCCCGGTGATGTCGGTGTGTCCGGCCTCGGCGCCGTCCCGTTCGACCAGCACCCGGCAGCCGTGCAGCAGCTCGGCCGGCAGCCGGTGCGAGACCGGCACCGGCAGATCGACGAGGAAGTCGCCGTACGCGGCCGGGGGATGCTCGCCGAGCGGTACGGTCCCGCCGTCGGCGGTCAGCAGGGTCACCCGCCACCGGGCGTCGGCGGCGCGGCCCGTGGCGGCCGGTCCGGTGGCGGCGATGCGCAGCAGCCCGTCCGGCAGCAACTGCGCGGCGGCGACGATCGCCGTGCGCCGTACGGGCCCGCCCAGCGCGTGCATCGGCCCGTGCTTGACCAGCGGCCGGACCGGGCTGCCCCCCGGCGGGTGCCCCGGCAGGTGCGCGGCCACGACCTCGCCCGCGTACATCGTGTGCACGGGGAAGCGGACGGTCTCGCGGAGCACGCACTCGACCGCGACCACCCCACCGGTGACCCAGGGCGTACCGGTCGCCGTCGGCGTGCCGAAGGTGATCCGCTCGCTGCCGGTCTTGTCGACGTCGGCCAGCGAGAAGCTTCCGGCGAAGTCGGCCAGCTCCGCCTGGTCCTCGGCGCAGAGGGTCAGGGAGAACTCCCCGGCGGCGGCGATCAGCGCCCCGGAGGCGGAGCGCGGGCCGAGGACGACGGCCGCGTACAGGGGAGCCTTGTTGACGAAGTAGGACCACTCCGCCGCCATCACGTTCGTGGCGGAGCCGTGCCGTACGGACACCAGGCCCACGGTGCTCGTCAGTTTCTTCCAGAGCTGGTCGGGGATGGCGGGCGTCATGGGGGTACGGAAGTCCTCACGTCGGCGGATGGGGCCGGGCACGGCGCGGGCGGTCACGGGCGGGTGCCGGTCGCGAGCCGGAAACCGATGGGATAGAGCGGGCTGGGGAACGCGCCGTGGCGGCGCCGGGTGCGCGCGAGATCGCCGAAGCGGGAGAAGCTGCCGCCCCGGGCGACCCGGTACGCGGCGCGCTCCCCGTCGCCGGTGGCGGGGCCGGGACCGGCGGAGAGGTCGTCCGTGACGAACGCCCCGCCCCAGTAGGGCCGGTAGTCGTCGGCGACGAACTCCTCGACGTTCCCGCCCATGTCGAAGACGCCGAACGGCGACCGGCCCGCCGGGAACGCGCCCACCGGGGTCGTGGTGTGCACGCCGCTCTCCCGGGTGTTGGCGGCGTCCGCGTCGAACGTGTCGCCCCACGGGAACGCGTACCCCGACGGCCCCTTCGCCGCGTACTCCCACTCGGCCTCGCCGGGCAGCCGCCACGGATGCCCGGTGCGCTCCGACAGCCAGAGCGCGTACGCGTCGGCGTCCTCGGGGCGTACCCCGGCGACGGGATGGTTGGCCCGGTCGTAGGGATAGGCGCCCAGGTACCAGGTGGTCGGCCTGTCGGGGTGGCGTGTGTCCGCCAGGAAGTGCCGGTATTCCGCGTTGGTGACCGGGTAGGTACTGATCCAGTAGTCGGCCAGCATGACCTGTTCCACCGGCGTCTCCTTCTCGATCCAGGCCCGCTCCACGCCCACATGGGCCCACGCGTCCACCACCGCCCCGACCTCCCGGGGCGGCAGACCGATGGGTACGGGGCCGCCCGCCACGGCACGGGTGGCGGGCGCCGCGCCCGTACGGACACGGGGGTCGCCGAGGAGCGCCAGCAGCCCGCCGGCGGCGAGGCGTACGGCCCGCGGCTCGGCCGGGTCCTCGACGGCGGCGGCCAGTGCGGCGGGGGTGAGGCCGCGCAGCCGGGCGGCGGCGTCCTGGCCGGGGTGGAGCAGGAGCGGATCGGCCAGTTCGGCGTGGGCGGTGAAGTGCGGGGAGGGGGGAGTGGGAGAGGCGGAGGAGGCAGAAGGGGTGGTGGGTGCGGGGGGTGCGGGAGGTGTGGTCGTGTCCGGTGGCGTCATGCCCGTGTCCCGTTCCGTGTGTCGCCGGTCCGTATCCGGTCCGCGCCGCCGGTGGCGGTGGCGGTGGCGGTGGCAGTACCGGTGCCGGTGCCGAGCGCCAGCGTGTGCCCGGCGGAGCGTGCCTTGGCGGTGAGATAGGCCGCGTTGTCGTCGGTGAGATGGAGCCGGGTCGGCACCGCGGCCGTGACGTCGATGCCGTGGTCGCGCAACTGCCGCACCTTGTCCGGGTTGTTGGTGAGCAGCCGGATCCGCCGCAGCCCCAGCGCCCGCAGCATGGCGGCGGCCACCCCGTAGTCGCGCTCGTCCGCGCCCCGGCCGAGGAGCCGGTTGGCCTCGAAGGTGTCCGTGCGCGCGTTCTGGAGGAGATAGGCGTCCAGCTTGTTGTACAGGCCGATCCCGCGCCCCTCCTGACGCAGATAGAGCACGGCCCCGCCGTCTCCGGCGAGACGGCCCAGCGCCTCGTCGAGCTGGGGGCCGCAGTCGCAGCGCGTCGAGCCGAGGACATCGCCGGTGAGGCATTCGCTGTGCAGCCGCACCAGCGGGACGGACCCGCCGCGTGGCGGTACGAAGCAGGCGAGATGCTCCCCGGCGTCCGGCAGCCCGTGGAAGGTGACGAGTTCGGCGCGCAGCCCCCGGGGCCGGGAGAGGGTGATCGCCACCCGCGCCCGTACGGTCGCCTCACGCGTCCCGCCCTCGGAACCGGAGCCGGAGCCGGAACCGGAGCCGGAGCCGGAGCAGGTGTCGGCGTCGGAGCAGGTGTCGGTGTCGGTCAGGGGTGCGGCGTTCCGCGTACTCAACTCGCCACCCGCCCGTGTCCGAAAGCGTCGGCGTTCTCGATGCTTCCGGCGCCCTCCGCCTGCTCGATCAACTCCTCGACCTGCCACGACCGCAGCTCGCGCACCGGAGCGTCGGGCCCCTGCCGCCCCACGAGCGACAGCCGCCCGTCCCACCCCGCGACCACCATCCGCCGCTCGTCCCACGGGGTCATACAGGAGAGCCCCTGCCGGAACGCGCTGACCAGGCGGCCCGAGCCGAGCGTGCCGACGCTGTCCTGCCAGTCGATCTCCCAGGCGTAGAGGCCGAAGTCGTACGAACCGGCGAGGACGACCGGCGCGTCGGGGTCGCCGAGCAGGCCGACGCACTTGACGGACTCGTCGGGGCCGAGCAGGGTCTGCACGTTCGCGGCGCGCCGGCCGCCCGTCGCGCCGCCCGTCGCGCGGCCCCCGGCCCCGGCCGGGGCGCCCGGTGCCAGCAGGCCGACCTTCACCGTGTGGTCCCGCGACGCCGACGCGACGACCCGGTCGCCCAGCCCGGCCACCGCGTTGACGAGGTTCCCGTGCTGCCAGAGGGTGGCGCGGTCGTGCAGCGGCCCGGCCGCGACCGTACGGTCCGTGGCGGCCGACAGGAAACCGCCGTCGAACGCGGACAGCGACTTCACCGACCCCGCGTGCGGGGCGCCCCGCTCCACCTCGGCCAGGGTCACCGGATCGAGGGCGATCAGCTCGCCGTTGTACGTACCGGCGACGAGCCGGTCCCCGGCCAGACAGAGCGAGGGCACGGGCGCGCCGAGCGGGGCGCTGACCGTCATGTCCTCGCCGTCGTGGCGGATGACATGGCCCGCGTACGTACCGGCGTAGAAGGTCCCGTCGGGGCCGGCGGCCAGCGACAGCACGGGGCTCGCGGACACCGGCAGGACCCGTACCCCGGCGGGGGCTCCGGCCGTCCCGTCCGCCAGGTCCAGGGCGAGGACGCTCCCGGAGTCGCACCCCACGAGGAGCCGGTCGCCCGACGGGCTTTCCCCCGGCGAGCCTTCCCCCGAGGGACTTTCCACCCCGAGGCGTTCCCCCGGCGGGCGTTCTCGCGAGGGGCGTTCCCCGGGCGAGCGGCCGGCCGGTGCGCTGTCGCCGCGCGGGTGGCCGCGGAGGACCGCGAGCGCGTTCGCGCCATGGCCCGGCCGTTCCGGGGCGGAGAGTTCCGCTCCGGTCGCGAAGTCCAGCAGATGCGGCGCGTTCCAGAAGCTGCCCGCCGCGACCAGCCCCCGCGCCGACGCCACCGACCGCGGCCACAGCCGCGCGTCGTGCACCTGCCGGACCGGCTCGCCGCTGATGTCGATCCAGTGCAGCGAACCGTCGTACGCGCCCACGACGATCGAGCAGTCGTCGTCCGCCCACGCGACCGAGCGCGCCGCGGCGGTGGAGACGGTGACGGTCCGCAGACACTCCAGGTCCGGCGTCAGCAGATTGACGACCCCGTCGTCGCGCGCGACGGCCAGCAGTTTCCCGGAGTGCGACCAGGCGCACCCCTCGACGGACGACGCGTAGTGCCGCATCTCCGCGGTGGCCGGGCGGCCGGGGTCGCCGACCGCGACCATGCCGTCCTCGCCGACCGTGGCCACCAGCCCCTCGCAGCTCACCGAGACCATCATGCAGTGGGCCGCGTGGGAGCCGATCTCGGCGAGGAGCGCGCCCGTCGGCGTGTCCCACATGGTGGCGCGGCCGTCCTCGGAGACACAGATGAGCCGCCGGCCGTCCGGCATCCAGGCCACGGAGTTGATGTCGTCGGTGTGCCGGGCGAGGACCGTCACCAGACGGTGCTGCCCGTGCTCGGGGATCCGCCACACCGCGACCGTCTTGTCCGCCGACGCCGTGGCCAGCAGGGTCGGGGCGGTCGGGCTCCACGCGGCGGCGTTGACGAGACGCCGGTGGCGCAGCCGCGTCAGCGGGACGGGCCTGGCCGGCTCGCTGGTGTCCCACACCAGCACGGTGCCGTCGTACGAGCAGCTCGCGAGGCGCTTGCCGTCCGGCCGGAAGGCGACATGGGTGATCGGGGCGGCATGGCCCAGCGGGTCGGGCTTCAGGTCTATCGTGCGCATGGTGCTTCCCTCTCCGGGCGGTCGGTCGCTGGGGGCATCGGGCGTACGGTCCCTCGGGGGGTCGCCCGGCGGTGCGTCACCGGTCCTGGATCCGCAGGTCGAGGACGGCGGGGCGGCGGGGCAGCCAGTGGTCGCGCACCTTGACGAGCCGGATCCTCTTCGGGCGCCGCTCGATCCGGTAGAGCGACAGCAGCCCCGTACGGCAGCCGACGAGCAGATACGGAGCCCCGTCGGCGCCGTGCAGCAGATGCAGCGCCTTGGGGTAGTCGGGCAGGTCCTCGAACAGCCCGAGGAACGCGCCGGTGGTGTAGTCGTACGCGGCGAGCTGCATCCCGTACGAACTGGCGATCACCAGACCGTCGCCGACGACGGCGTTCTCGACGGTGTTGGAGAGCAGCTTGAGCCAGCGGGCCACGACGCCCTCGCCGACGACGAGTTCCTTCACCCCGCCGTCGCCCGTGAGATAGGCCCGGCCGCTCTGGATCCACAGACGCTTGGGGTACTCGCCCTGGTCGAACCGCCACCGTACGGAGGCGTCCGCCCGGTCGAGGACGACGATCACCCCGTTCCTGGTGACCAGGAGGCGGTCGCCGTCGGGGAGATAGGCCGCGGCCCAGACCGGCAGCCCGTCCACGGTGAAGGTGTCGAGCAGGTGCCCGTCGGCGGTGTCCACCTCGACGGCGCCCGCGTTCGTCGCGACGAGGGCCCGTGCGCCGTCCGGGCTGACCGCGACCGTGTGGGGCAGGGCGGGCAGTTCGGCGCTCCACCGGAGCGCGGCGGCGCCCGTGCCCCCGCCACCGCTCCCGCCACCGCGCCCGTCCTGGCCGTCGTGGCCGGTGTGGCCGGTGTGGTCGGTGTGGTCGGTGTGGTCGGTACGGAAGACCCGGTGGTCCCGGGTGACGCCGAGCCACCCGGAGCGCCCCGCGGACCGTACGGGGGCCACGCGGCGCGTGAACCCGAATCCCGTGGGGTGCTCCGCCGTCACCTCTGTCATCGGCCCGCCGGCCGTCTCCCGGATCCGGACGACGGTGACCCCGGTGTCCGTGGCGCAGTACAGGGTGGCGGGGTCCTCGGGCGAGGGCTGGATGTCCCACACGGCCTGTCGCGGGAAGCCCATGGCCCGTACGAAGGTCCCGTCGGCGTCGAGTTGGACGATCTCGCCGTCCTGGCAGAGCACGTACACCTGGCCGTCGTCGGCGGAGACGGCCAGATCGGAGAGCTGGTGGGAGAAGCCGGTCACGGTGCGCGTGATGCGCAGGGCGCGCTCGGTGTTGTCGAAGATGTGGAGTTCACCGTCGAAGCCGCCCGCGTACGCCCGCAGATGGTCGGGGGAGAAGGTGACGAACTCGACGTCGTCCCGGGCGAAGAGGCACTCGTCCTCCTTCTCGCCCGACGCGCTCACCACCACGACGCCGTTGGCGATGTCGGCGTTCTCGCCCGCGCCGAAGTCCTGGGTGGCCCAGAACCGGTCGTGGCGGGCGTCGTAGCGCACCCGGTGGATGTTGCCGTCGTCCAGCTTCACCCGGTCGGGGAAGTCGGCGTCGCCGTCGAACGACCCGAACCGGAGGTTCCCCTTCTTGTCGGAGACGGCGTGCCGGGTGGGATGCTCGGTACAGGCCCACTCCATGGGGCTGGTCCCGCAGATGTTGGGGCGGATCTCCAGCACCGTGAAGGTGTGCAGATCGACCACGAGCATCTGCCGGTGGTAGCCGCTGGTGACATGGACCTTGCCCTTCCAGATGGAGATGCCCCGCGAACTGACGGGCGAGGGGCGCTCGTCGGGAATGAGCAGGGCGGGGTCGCAGACGGCGGCGGGGTCGAGCCTGTCGACCAGCTCCAGCGTGTCGAGCGACCAGCGGAACAGCGCGCCCATCCGGTCCTTGCCGATGACCCAGCCGTCGGCGACGGCCAGCCCGTACAGCGGCCTGCCCTGCGGGACGAAGGGGGACGACCGGACGACGCGCAACCGCCCGTCGAGGAGATGGACCCGGCCGTGGGTGTCGGAGGCGAGCAGGCCCACGCCCTCCACGTGCACGATTCTGACGATGCGGTCTGCCGGCTTCACGATGACGTTTCCCTGGTGTCGGGGTGGACGGTCGGTGGGTGGAGGCGTGGGGGCGGACCCGGCCGGCGGACGGTGGGGGGAGTACCGCCGGCCGGGGTGGTGCGCCGCTTCGCGCCCTCGCGCCTACTTGTTGGGCTCTACGCCCTGACGGTCACCGTCGTCGTCATCATCGTCATCGTCGTCGTCATCGATGTCGTCGTCATCGTCGTCATCGTCATCGTCGTCGTCCGTGCACGTGTCGTCGTCGAAGGTGCCGCCGGCGGCGATGGCGGGATCGGCGGCGGTCTCCTGGACCACCCGGGTCAGGGCGTCCACCTGAGCCCCTTGCGTACCGCTCCCGTTGACGAAGACGACCTTCCAGACGGCGCGCCCGGCCTCCTCCTCCAGTCCGACCCCGGTCACACGCCCGCCCCCCACCTCCCGCAGCACCAGGTCCGCGGCCTGCGCGGCGTTCTTCACCTGAGGGGACTCGACCTGCCCGCCGGCCTGGGACCCGCTCGACAGCGTCCGGCTCCCACCGCTCTGCGCGGCGCCGCCGGAACCGCCGCCGGCCACCTCCTCGCCCGCGACGGCCAGCCCCGTACCACCGATCGCCAGACCGCCGAGAGCGACCACGGCCACCAAGGATTTCCGCATTGCCTGTACCTCCTGCATATCGGGTGCTCCCGACTGGTATAGAAGCCGCGATAATCCTGTGACCAGGGCATTGTCCGAGTCTTGTCCGCCTCCTGTCGGATTCCTGCCCGGGGCTTCACCTAAGGCCGGCAGGCCCTAAGGGGCCGGGGCACTGACGACGGCGCCGACCGGGCGGGTCGCTCTCACGTGGTCCCCGAGAGCGCGGACCACCGCCGCGGCCATGACGGCCTGGCCGCGGGCGTTCTGGACGAGGCCGTCGGCGCTCCACATCTCCTCGCCCGCCGCCGGACGCACGGCCGCCAGGTCCGCGTAGAGGGCGCCGTGGCGCAGGGCCAGGGTCGCGCACGCGTCGGACTGGGCGCGCTGACGGGTCCGCAGCACCTTCTCGCCGAGCAGCCGCGCGCCCGGCGAGCGGGTCAGGTCGAACGGGGTCACCAGCACCACGTCGTAACCGTGTTCACGGAGCGGGGCGACCACCCGGACCACCTCCGTCCGGAGCGCGTTCGGGTCGAACGCCGGGTGCAGTACGTCATGTCCGGCCAACTGCACCACCGCCAGATCGCCGCCGAACGCCAGCGCCCGCGGTAGCTGCCGCGAGCGGACCGCCGCCGCGCTCTGCTCCCGTACGCCGAGCAGGCTGAGGCAGGCGAGCCGGGGCTCCACCACGCGCAGGGCGTCCGCGACCCGCTCGTACCAGGGCGCGCGGTCGTAGCCCTCCACCCGCTCCACGCGCCGGGGCGCCCGGCCGTCGCCGAGCACCACGAGCCGGCGCCAGGGCAGCCCGTCCAGCAGCCGGGCGGCCTCGCCGTCGCCCAGACAGCCCGGGTCGTCCGCCTCGAAAACGGGGGTCAGGTCCACGTCCAACACCAGGTATCTCCCTCTTCACGGGTCCACGAATCCACACGTGCGCGCAGACGGAACGCGTCCCTCCGCGGAACGCGTCGCCATCTCAGGCCCGTCTCAGCGAAATATCAGGCCGGACGAGCAGAATCATCAGCACGGCGGGACGGTCCGAGACCACCTCCCACCGTGAGGAGAGGTACCCGAAGCGGCCCAACGGGGTTCCGAGGCAACTCGGATCGGGTGAAAGCCTTCGCAGGTTCGAATCCTGCCCTCTCCGCACCACGCGCCCCCGGCGGCTCCTGTGAGGTGGAGCTGCCGGGGGCGCGGTTCTCCCGGCGGACAACGCGCCGGACGTCACGCCTTCCTGCGCACGACGTCACGCCTTTTCGGGTCGGACGTCACGCTCTGCGCCGGACGTCAGGCCTTCTTGCGCACCACCAGGACCGCCGCGAGCACCAGAAGCGCAAACGCGGCGATGTCTATCCGGGCCACGCGCATGTTCTCGTCGTTGAGCCCGGACGTCGTGTAGGCGAGCAGCAGGAACGTCCCCATGCTGATCGCGCCGGCGCTGAGCGCGGGCACCCGGAGCGACCTGATGAACGCCGCGCAGAGCAGGCCGGCCCCGACGAGCCCCAGCAGCACCGCGCGGTGCCGCAGCAGCATCGTCAGATCGGCGGAGTCGGCACCGGCGACCGACACCCCGTACGCCGTACTGATCTGCGACGGCGCGACGGCGACGAAGCCGGGCACCAGATTGATCGCACCGACCACGACGAAGAGCGCGGTGATGAGTCGGTCGGTCCACATGATGTCTTGTCCGTTCATGGATGGGGATGAGAAAGCGGGCGGCTTCGGGGGTACGGCCTCAGGGCGTACGCCGGGCCGCCCGGTCCAGGCTGTTCAGATAGGCCCGCAGCAGGGGCCTGGCCGGGCGGGCCGTGAGCGGGACCCGCGGGGCCCGGTCCCGGTGCCAGGGGTAGCGGGCCGGACCGTGCGCCGACGACGGGTCCTCGGTGAGGGAGTGCGCCACATGCGCCCCGTGCGCCACCGACATGGCCAGGCCGTGACCGCAGCAGCCGCCGATGTACCAGATGTCCGGGTGGCCCCCGACCCGCCCGACCACCGGCAGGTCGTCCAGGGTCATCCCGATCTGCCCCGACCAGCGGTGCGTGACCGTCTCCTCGGCCAGGACGGGGTGGAGCAGGCGCAGCCGCTCCTCCAGCCAGCTCCAGGTGGCGGTGCGCAGCGCGGCGGCCCGCCCGGGGCTCAGCCCCGGCAGATGGACCGCCCTGCCGCCGCCCACCACCAGGCGCCCGTCATGGCTGAGGCGGAAGTACGGGGCCAGGGACATGGAGTTCACGAGCGCCGTCCCGGTGGCGCCGCCCAGCGCCGCGCGCGCCTCGGCGCCGAGCGGGGCGGTGGCCACGGCGTGCACCTGGAGCGGCAGGACCGTACCGACGGGCAGTCCCAGGGGTCCGGCCGCCGCGTTGACGGCCAGGACCGTCCTGCGCGCCCGCACCGTGCCGCTGGGGAAGAGCAGTTCGGTCGGGGTGGCCCCGCTGCCGGGGCGTACACCGCGCAGCTCCGAGTCGCCGTGGAAGCGGACGCCCTTCGCGGCGCAGGCCGCCGCCAGCGCGCCGCTCAGCGCGGCCGGGTTCAGGGTGGCGGCCGAGCGGTAGAGCAGCCCCGCGTGGTACGGGACGTCGACGCGCTCGCGGATGGCGGCGGCCGACAGTACGGGGACGTCCAGGCCCAGCGCCCGGTACGTCTCCGCCTGCCGGGCGAGCGCGGCCAGCCCGTCCGCGCCCCGGGTCGCCACGATCTGCTCCCCGGTACGCAGCCCGGCGGGCGCGCCCAGTTCCTTGTCGAGCGCGATCACCCGGTCCACGGCGGCGAGCGAGGCCAGATACATGCGCCGTGCCATGGACGGGCCGAAGCTCCGGGCGGCCCGGTCGATGGCAGGGCCGACCCGGGGCCCGAGGAGGCCGGTGCCCCGGCCGCTGGCCCCGGCGGCCGGACCGCGCGCGTCCACGACGACGATGTCCAGCGAGGGGTCGCGTTCGATCAGGTGGTACGCGGTGGACAGGCCGGCCAGACCCGCGCCGACCACCACCACATCGGCGGTGAGCCCGCCGGAGACCCGCGCGGCGGGAGCGGCCTGCGGCGGCTCCCAGCACGGCTCCCCGCCGGCCGGGGCCGCCTCCGGGGCCGTCGGGCCCGGTACGGGGCCCGACGCGGGGGCCTTCATCGCACCGCCCCGTCCGCCAGGGCGTGGAATCCGCGGTCGTGCCAGATCAGGGGCTTGCCGTCGGCCATGTGCAGGGCGGTCACCCGCCCGACGACCAGGCAGTGGTCGCCGTACGCGCGTACCTCCTCCGTCACACAGATCGACCAGGCGAAGGTGTCCGCGAGCACGGGGACGCCCAGCACCTCCTCGTACGACTCGGTGGCGAACCGCTCGGCGGGGGTGGCGGTGGAGAACAGCCGCGCCCGGCCCCGCTGTTCCTCGTTGAGCAGATGGACCGCGAAGGCGGAGCCGGGGGTGATCGCGGCCAGGGTGCGCGAGGAGTGCGACAGGCAGACGAGCAGCAGCGGCGGGTCGGCCGAGAGCGAGGTGACGGTCGAGACGGTCGTCCCCACCGGCCCGTCGTCCGAGGGCGCTGTGACCACGGCTATGCCGGAGGCGAGGCTGGCGTAGAAGTCCAGGCAGAGTTCGGCGCCGGGGACGGACGCCGGGTCCGCTGCCGGCATCCGGTCCGCTTCCGGCCCGCCGGTACGCGCACCGGTGATGACATGGGGCATGGTGGGGCTCCTTCCTGTCCGGGTGTCTGTTTCTCTGGTGAGGGCGGGATCGGCCGTGGGGACGGGATCTACCGCCCGGACTCCAGGGCGTCGCGCAGCGCGACGAGCGTGGTGCGCATGGTCGACCGGTTGCGGGTCCTGCGGCGTACGACTCCGGTCACCAGCGGGGTGACGGCGGTGAGCGCCATACCGAACGGTCCCGCCCTGCGGTCCCGCCACTCCTCGCGGACCTCGCACCCCTCGGGCAGCGGCGAGAACCGGTACGACCAGCCGGCCACCTGGATCCCGAGGAAGCTCACATGGAACGTGAAGGCGCGGCCGGGCTCCGCCTCCACCACCCGGCACAGGGTGGGCCACGGCAGCCAGCGGGCGCGGTTGCGCCCGATGAAGCGCATGCCCGGCCGGGCGGGGCCGCCCCGGCCGAGGATCCACGCGCCCTTGCACTCGGGGCTCCACTCGCCCATCCGCGCCACGTCGCTGACGGCCGCGTAGGCGGCTTCGGGGGAGACCCGGATGACGATGGTCTCGGATATCAGGGAGGGGGTGTCGGGTTCCCCCGGCACTGCGGCGGTCCGGTCGGTGCGGTCGGTCACTTGGGGGCCGTCCTTTGCATGCTGTCCGTGTGTTCGGGGTGTACGGGGCCGGTCGGGCCGGCCAGGGCGCCGGACCCGGGGCGCGCCCGCGCGCGGCCCGGCATCCACCAGTTCACCCGGCTCATCAGCCGCATGGACGCCGGGACGATCAGAAGCCGGACGACGGTCGCGTCGAGGGCGATGGCCAGGGCCATGCCGAGGCCGAGTTGCTGGATGGGCAGGATGCCGGCGAACGCGAAGGCCGCGAAGACCGCGACCATGAGGACGGCCGCGCCGGAGATCAGCGGCATCGTGGCGGACATGCCGCGCGCCACGCTGCCGATGCCGTCCCCGGTGGCGACGTAGTCCTCGCGGACCCGGCTGAGCAGGAAGACCTCGTAGTCCGTGCTGAGGCTGAAGAGCAGGGTGACCAGCAGCACGGGGACGAAGTTGGTGAGATGGCCGTCGACGTCGAAGCCGAACAGCGCGCTCCCCAGGCCGTCCTGGAAGACCAGCACCAGCACGCCGTAGGTGGCGCCCACGGAGAGCAGGTTCATCGCGATGGCCTTGAGCGGCAGGAACACCGAGCGGAAGGTGATGAGCAGCAGCAGGTAGATGACGGCGAGCATGGTCGCGATGACCGGTACGAGACCGTCCTCGATGACCTTGTTGGCGTCGACGCCCTCCGCGGTCTCCCCGCCGACATGGACCGTCCACCCCGTGGCGCCCGCCGTGAAGGCGGCGGCCTCGGCGCGTACCGCGACGAGCAGGTCCCGTGCCGCGTCGGAGGAGGCGGTGTCGTCGCCCACCACCTCGATGAGCGCGGTCCTGCCGTCGCCCGAGACGAAGAAGTCGACGGTGGCGCGCGCGTCCCCGGGCAGCCGGTCCCGCTCCGCCAGGGCCGCGAACGGCCGCTCCCCGCCGGCCTGGCGGAGGGTGTCGACCGCCGAGTCGGCCCGTACCACCCCGCGCAGCGCGGTGATCGTGTCGTGCAGGCGCAGCAGCCCGGCCGTGTCCGCGTCGGAGCGCTCCTGGAGCGGTACGCGGGAGGCGACGACCACCTGGAGCGGGGCGGCGCCGCCCACCCCGAACTCGTCGCCGATGGTGTCGTACCCCTGGCGTACGGCCGCGTCCGCGGGGACGACCCGGGCGTCCGGGGTGAAGGTGTCCAGCCGCAGGGCGGGCAGCGCGAGGGCCGTCAGCGCCGCGACACCGACCACCAGGAACAGCGCGGGGCGGCGCATCACCGCGTGGGTCACCGTGACCCAGCGTCCGCCGGAGTGCCCGGCGGTGGACGCACGCCGCCCGACGCGCCCCCACTCGATCCGGGTGCCCAGCAGATGGAGCAGGACGGGCAGCAGCACCACACTGGTCAGGACGGAGAAGGCGACCACGACCACGGCGCCCAGCGCCATCGACTGGATGACCCCGAGATCCACCAGGAAGAGCGTGGACATGGCGGCCACGATGGTGACCCCCGAGGCCACCACGGTCTCGCCGGAGGTGCGCAGCGTACGGGTGAGCGCGCGCTCGGTGTCGACCCGGGAGAACGGCCCCTCCCCGGTGCGCAGTTCGTCCTTGAAGCGCATGATCATGAAGAGCGAGTAGTCGACGCCCACGCCGAGACCGAGCATGGTGGCGGCGTTCTGCACGAACACCGACAGCTCGGTCCGCCGGGCGATCACGGCGAGCACCGCGAGCGCGAGGACCACCGAGGTGACCCCGACCAGCAGCGCGGCGAGCGCCGCGGCCACGCTGCGGAAGAGCAGCAGGAGCACCAGCAGGATCAGCGGGAGGGTGATGAGTTCGGCGATGATCAGCCCGCGCTCGCTGAGATGGTTCACCTCGCCCCACAGCGCGGCCTGGCTCACCAGGGAGACCTGGAGGCCCTGGGGCCCGTAGACGCCGCTGAGCCCGTCCTGGATGTCCGGCAGCAGCCGGCGCGCGCTGCCGTCGTCCAGCGCGGAGCCGACCCGGACCAGGGCGGTCCTGCCGTCCTCGCCGAGGAAGGCCGAGCGCGCCCGCTCGCCGGTGAGCGTGGTGTAGCCGTACGCGCCCGTGGCCTTGAGGCCGTCGTCGCGGAGCACGGCCTCGGCCGCCTCCCGTACGCGGGTGTCGAAGGCGGGATCGCCCGCGCGGTGCCGGGTGTCCTTGACCACCAGGGTCAGGGAGGTCGCGCCGCGCCCCTCGAAGCCGTCGGTGAGCCGCCCGGCGGCGACGGCGGAGCCGGAGCCCGGCACGTACCACCCGCCGCCGCTGAGCAGCCCCGGCAGCGGGGCCGCCTGCCAGCCCGCGACGCCGAGCAGCAGCAGCCACAGCACGGCGAGCGGCCACCGGTGACGGCCGGTCAGCCGGGACAGGCCGGACGGTAACCGGGACGCGCCGCGGCCCGCGGACCGGGGCGGCCCGCTCGAAGGGGCGCGCCGCTGGCTCATGCGCGGATCGCGATTCCGTGTTCGCGGTCGTCCGTCAGGATCTCCATCAGCGCGCGGTTGCTCGTGGAGAGCCGCTGGATCTTGCGCGTCGCCTTGTTGAGGATCTCCAGCTCACACCGGCCGATCTTGGTGTTGAGGCAGTGCTTGATGCCCCCCGGCGGGTTGTAGTAGTTCAGCCCGACGAAGTCCTCGGGGGCGGCGGTGAAGCGGCCCCGGACGGCGACCGAGTCGTCGGAGCTGGCGAAGTCCCAGTAGAAGTAACCGAAGTCGGCCTTGGCCTTGAGCGCCTGGCGCGGCGCGGACAGGTTGTACTCGCGGTCGTCGTGACGGAGCACCAGGAACGTGATCTTCGGCGTCTTGACCGGGCCGACCAGCCGTGTCGTACCGGTGACGATCTCCAGGAAGCTGTCCGGGTGGTCGTCGAACCCGGCGACCTGGCCGAAGGCGTAGTGATCGGTGTGCCGGCTGCCCCAGTTGTGGTTCTGGCTGCCGGTCCAGCCGTCGACGTCGATGGTCTCGCCGTTGACCGTGAGCTTGCCGGTGTAGCTCGCCCCCGGGATCCCGACCAGGCTCTTCGCCTTGGGGAACCCGCCGGTGTACATGGACGGCGGCAGCAGGAGCAGCGGCGGTTCCGAGCCCTCGTAGCTCAGGTCCCAGCCGATGCGGCCGTTGGTGCCGACGGCCTCGCCCTTCAGACTGCCCGGCTCCAGGACCCGGTCGCTCACCCGGGCGCCGAAGGAGTCGGTGTTGAAGTGGCAGTCGGAGATCGGGTACTCCTCCTTGGCCACCACATGACGGCCCGTCGTGCCGTCGAAGTAGATGGCCCACAGCTCGCCGATGGCGGCGTGGGGCATCCCGGCGGGGCTGAAGATCGTGTACCGGATCCAGAAGGCCCGGGGCTCCGTCGGGTGGTTGCCCCGCTGGTAGAAGCTCTCGTAGTGGCCGGCTTCCTGGCCCGGACGGTACTGCGTCCAGTTCAGGCGCTCCGCGTCCGCTGTGCTGGGGTCGAAGTTCATCGGGTCCGTCTTCCCATCCGATACCGGTGCTGGTACTGCTTCTGCGTCTGCTGTTCCGTGCTACGGGGCGCCGGGTGTCCCCGTACGCGCGTGCGCGGTCATGTCCATTCCGTACCGGGGCCGCAGCGTGATCGACGCCTGGTTGACGACCCGGTGCGCCGGCACATGCCGGAACTCGTACCGCCGTACCAGGGCGGCGAGCAGCAGATGTGCCTCCATCAGCGCGAAGTGCTTGCCGATGCAGAGGTGCGGGCCGGCCCCGAAGGGCATGTGCGCGAAGCGGTGGCGGCCCTTCTTCCCCTCGGCGGAGAAGCGGTCCGGGTCGAAGCGCTCCGGGTCGTCCCAGTGCCGCTCGTGGCGGTGGATGTTGTAGAGGTTGACCAGCAGCCGCGAGCCGGCCGGCACGGTGTGGCCCCCGAGCACGGTGTCCTTGAGCACCAGCCGGGGCACGATCGGTGCCGACGGGTAGAGCCGCAGCGCCTCCTCGAAGACCTGGAGCGCGTACGGCATCGCCGCCAGGTCCTCCATGGTGGGCATCCGGTCGCCGAGGACCTCGTCCACCTCGTCCTGCACCCGGCGCAGCGCCCGGCGGTTGCCGGAGAGCAGGTAGAAGGCCCAGGTGAGGGTGATCGCGGTGGTCTCGTGCCCGGCGCCGAAGGTGGTGATGACCTCGTCCCGCACCTGACGGTCGCTCATGCCCTCGCCGGTGTCGGCGTCCCGTACGTCGAGCATCATGTCGAGCAGGTCGGGCGTGCCGTCGCCCCGGGGGACCCCGTCCGCGGCGGCCTTGCGGCGCTCCGCGATGATCCCGTACGTCATGTCGTCGATCCCCTTCATGACCGCCTGGAAACGGCGGTTGCGGGGGGTCGGCCAGTCGGTCGGCGGGCTGAACGGGTTCTGGAGCCGGTCGAAGGCGTAGTTGATGGCGACGTCGACGGCCTCCGGGCTGATGCCGTCCCTGGTCTGCTCGACATCGGTGGAGAACATGCAGCGGCTGACGATGTCGAGGGTGACCCGCATCATCTCCGCGTGGACGTCCACCACGTCGCCGCTGCGGTACGAGGAGGTCATGTGCGCGACCTGGTTCGCGGTCGACTCCGACATTGACTCGAACATGCGGGCGATCGCCTGTTTGGTGTAGATCGGCTGCATCATGCGCCGGTTGCGCATCCAGCTCTCGTGGTCGTCGCTGGTGAGCAGGCCCTCGCCGAGGATCAGCCGGAGCGGGTTGTCCGGGCCGAGCTTGCCGTACGTCGCGCTGTCGGTCAGGACCTCGCCGGCCAGCTCCGGACTGGAGACGCCGTGCACGACGACGGGACCGAGCCGGTAGCGGACCAGATCGCCGTGGTCGCGCCAGCCCTGGTGCATGGCGTCGAGGATGTCCTTGCGGAAGTCCAGGACGCTGCCCAGCACGGGCAGGCTGCGCGCCTCGGGCGCGGAGGGGGCCACCCCGGTCCTGACCGGGGCGACGGTGTCGCGTGTCGCTGTCATCGCGGGCTCCGTCCCCTTCACTTCCGCGCCAGGGCGCAGACCCAGCCGAACGAACGGAGCGGCTCGGAGACGAACCGGGCCTCCTGGAAACCGGCCTTGCCCAGCATCTCCACCAGATCGTCCCCGGAGAGGATGCGCAGACCCTCCCGCTCGGAGCGCTCGGTGAACCGCTTCCCGAGAAGCCGCTGCTTCGTCGTGGGCGTGTCGGACGCCTCCCGGCTCATCTCCAGGGTGATCGCCACCTGCCCGCCGGGCTTGAGCACCCGGTACGCCTCGCTGAGCCCGCGCATCGGGTCGGGCCAGAAGTAGAACGTCTCGATGGCGCTCACATGGTCGAAGGACGCGTCCTCGTAGGGCAGCGCGCCCGCGTCGCCCTGCTTGAACTCCACCCGCCCCGCGGCGACACCGTCGACATTGCGCCGTACGGACTGCCGGACCATCTCGGCGGAGTAGTCCACGCCTGCGACGAATCCCTGACTCGCCCGCTCCGAGAGGAGTTTGGCGGCCATACCGCCGCCGCAGCCGATGTCCAGGACCCGCTGCGAACGCCGTACCTCCATGTGCTCGATCGCCCACACGGTGAGCGTACGGTGCTGCTTGGCCATCACGTGGCCGATCAGCCGACCGGCGCGCCCGTTGGGCTGCTTGAAGTTGTTCTCCACCAACTCCAGCGGACCCTTGAGCAGTTTCTCGATCATCCGGACTTCCCTTCGCGGTTCGCAACGTCTCGGGTGGTGCCACAGAACGGGCCCACGGCCCCGGAGGGCGGGCCCGGCAGGTTCCGGGAACGGGTGTACGGGCCGACGCGCGCGTACGGTGCGCGGCGCCGTCGCCCCGGCGGTCCGACCGCCCCGGGCGGGTCCCCCGCGAGGGCGGGGTCGCTCCACGGCGTCGGATGGTCGGCGGAGAGGGCAGGATTCGAACCTGCGCGGGCTTTCACCCGATCCGGGTCACCCCGGAACCCCGTTGGACCGCTTCGGGTACCTCTCCCTGCCGCGGGGGCGGAACGATCACCGCTCCCGCCGCGCTCCCGATGCTGCCGCAGCGTTCTGAGATCACGCTGAGATCTTCCTGAGACCGCCCGCCGGCCGGCGGCCCGCGGCCGGACGGGGGAGTGGACCTGATCCACGCAGGGCAGCAAGGAAGAATCAGGAGGGAGGGGAACGCCATCGAGAACGACACCGCCCACGGCGTCGGCACCGGCCACGGCGACGACACCGGGAACGCCGTGGGAGAGGCCGCCGACCCTCACTGCCTGCGGCCCGGCGAGGCACGAGCACTCCTCGCCGGAGCCCCGTGGCGCCGTCTGGTGGTGCTGGGGGACCTCGCCGTCGAGCGGGCCGCCGAGCCGGTCGAGGGGTACGGCACACAGCCGTGGTACGACCGGGTCGCCGCCGCCCTGGACGAGGCGGCCGAGGGCGTCGCCTACCTCAACCTGCTCGGCCGGCGCGCGGCCCGCGCCGCGCAGGTCCGCTCCGGGCAGCTCCCGGCCGCCCTCGCCTTCCGGGGCGATCTCGCGCTGGTGTGCTGCGGCACCGCCTACACCCCCGACGAGACCTTCGGCAGATACGGGCTGACGGCCGAGCTGGTACGGATCGTCGCTCCGCTGCGCGACGCCGGTCATGACGTCGTGCTGGTCGGCTCCCCGCCGCTGGCCGCCTGGCCCGGTCTGCCGGCCGACCGCCGTGAGCGGGTCGCCGAGCAGCAGCGGCGCGTCTCCGAACAGGCCAGGGCCGTCGCCCTGCGCCACGGCACGCTCTACGTC
>NZ_JBHZDA010000011.1:107568-114741 GCF_042755665.1 Streptomyces sp. NPDC059142 | reverse complement strand
CCACCGGGCCTCTCGTACGAGACCGTCAGACCCTCAAGCCGTCAGGTCCTCAGCCGTCACGCCGTCACGCGACGACGTCCGACTCGGCCGTCCTCGGCTCGCTGACGCTCGGGTCGGGGCCGCTCACCGAGGTCTGGGGCGTCGACGGCGGGGGCGCCGTGTCCGTGTCCGACGGCTCCTCGGAGGGCACCTCCGTGGACGGGTCGGGGGACGTCGAGGGCGTCGGGTCGGAGGGGTCCCCGGACGGGCCCGGCGGGTCCTCCGAGGGCTCCGTGGGCTCCTCCTCCGAGGCCGACGGGGAACCGCCGGGCGACGAACTGCCGCCGTCGGACGGGGTGCCCGAGGGCGAGGACGAGTCGGAGGGCTCGGCGCTGTCCGAGGGGCCGGTGGGGCTCGGGGAGTCGGGTCCCGCCGGAACGCCGCCCGGGTTGTACGTCGAGGTGTCGACCGGCTGCTCGGCGGGCAGACCGTCGTCACCGTTCCGGTCGTCCGGGTCCGTGGACTGTTCCGTACGGACCTTGTCCGGCGGCAGCGGGTCGCCGTCCGAGCTCGCGCCCAGGGTCACGACCGTACCGAGCACCGCGGCGAGTACGGCGCCCGCGCCCGCCGCGACCAGGTTGCGCCGGGCGCCGCCCAGCGGCGGGCGGCGGGAGTGGCCCGGGGAGGCGGAGCGGGACGCGGCGTGGGCCGGCCGGGGGCCGGAGCCGGGCGGGACGACGGGGATGTCGCGCCGGGTCACCATCGCCATGCTCTCGCCGGACCCGGACCCGGCACCCGCACCCGCACCCGCGCCTGCCCCGAGGCCGGTCGCGGTGCCCGTACCCGCCCCGTGGGCGGCGGCGCCCGCCCCCGGGTGCGACGGCTTCGACAGCCCCGGCAGTTCGGGGAGTCCGGCCGCCCGCGCGAGCGGCTCCTTGTACCGTACGGTCGGCGCCTCCGAGCCCGGCGGCTTCGGCCCGGCCAGCGCGGCCTCGCGGTCGGTGACCAGGGCGAGCGCCCGGCGCCCGGCGACCGTGCCGATCTTGTCGGCGAGGGCGCCGCGCATCCCGATCGACGCCTCCAGCTCGGCGCGGGCGCGGTCCAGATTGCCGACGCAGAGGGCGAGAACGCCCAACTCGTGGTGGAAGTACGCCTCTTCGGCGACCTCCCCGGCCATCCTGGCGGCCTCGGAGCCGGCCCGCAGGGCCCGTTCCCAGGCGCCCCAGTGCAGCCCCGCGAGGAACGCGGGCGCGGCGCTGCGGGCGAGCAGGACGGCGGCGCTGGGGTGGCCCGCCTCCGTGCCCGGCACCAGCGGCGCCATCGCCGCGAGGATGGCGTCCGCCTCGGTGGCGGCGCGCTCGGGGGTGACCGAGGGGTGCCCGGACCACCAGGCGTAGTGCTGGGCGGCGGTGTGGGCGTGGGCGACCGCGTCGTCCCCGTACCCCTGCGCCTCCAGTTGCGCGGCCACTCCGGCCGCGAGCCGGTAGCGCCCGCCGACGGGGGTGAGCAGTCCGCAGCTCATCAGTTCGCCGAGGGCGGCGTCCGCGTGGGTGTCGCCCACCAGCGCGGGCAGGTGCGCCTGGTGCGGGACCTCGCCGCCGAGCGCCACGGCGAAGCGCAGGGTGGCGCGTGCGGCCTCGCTCAGCCGGGCGGCGAGCGGGGCGGCGGGCGCGGCGCCCTCGCCGAGGGTGGGCAGCGGGACGTCGTAGCCGCCGGGGACGGCCGAGGAGGCGGCCGGCCCGCTCTCGGCGCCGGATGCGCCGGGTGTGCCGGACGCACGCTCCGGCGTGCGCTCGAAGGGGCGTACGAAGGGCTCGAACTCGTCGACCGCGTCGGCTCCGGCGCGCGCCTGATCGCGCTGGCGCAGCAGCGCCCCGGCCTGGACGAAGCGCAGCGGCAGCCCCTCGGACTCGAACCAGAGGTCGCCCGCCCAGTTGGCCTCCTCGTCGGTGAGCGGCCGTTCGACGACATGTTCCAGGAGTTCCAGCGAGGAGCCGCGGCCCAGTCCGCCGAGGGTGACCTCTTCGAGCCGGGCGTCCGGCGAGGGCACGGCGGTCTCGGGGGTCGCGGCGCACAGATAGGCGCACTCCGGGGTCGCGGCGAGGAGTTCGTCCAGCGCCTCGCCGCCCAGTTCCAGGTCGTCCAGGACGACGACGGCGCCGATGTCCTTCACCCGGTCGAGGAGTTCGGCCCGGTCAGGGCGGACCAGCGGTGAGCGGTGGACGGCCGCGTACAGCTCGTACAGCAGCTCGGTGGCAGTGCGGCGGTACCCGGAGAGCCGGACGACGCCGTCGGGCGCGAGCTCCGCGCAGTCCGCGGCCACGGCCTCGGCCAGGGCCGTACGACCGGACCCGGCGGGCCCGGTGAGGCGTACGGAACGGCCGCGCCCCAGCAGCTCCGTCAGCTTGGCGCGCTCCTCGCCCCGCTCCAGCAGCGGGAGCGCGGGCGCCGCGGGCCCCGCCGGTACGGGCGGGCGCCCGGCGCGCTGGACGCCCGCGCGCTCCTGCGGGGTGAGCCGCGCGGGCGCGGTGTGTTCCCGTCCCGGCGGGCGGAGTTCGATCTCGCTGCCGTCGACGGGGTTGACGGTCACCAGCAGGTCGCCGGAGACGAGCTGGACCGTACGGACGGGCTGCGCGGGGGTGATGGGGCCCGCGGCGCCCTTGATGTGGGCGACGGCCGGGGGCGCGGCGGACGCCGGGGCAGGGGTCGGCACGCCGGGCGTGATCGACACCCGGGGCGGGCGCGGCGGTTCGGCCTCGCCCGCCGACCCCGTGGTACGGCTCTCGTGCACGCTCACCACGGCGGGTTCGACGTCCTCGCCACCGGGGCGGCGGGTGTCGTCACCGCCTCCGGGGCGTGCCTCGTGGCCGCCGTCGGCGCGGGCGTCGTGTCCGCTCTCCCCGCGCGCGTCCTGCCCACTGTCCCGGCGCGCTTCGTCGTACCGGCCGTCGGGACGCGCGGCGTCACCGCGCGCGTCGTCGTCGCGCCGGCCGTGCTCCTCCGGCCCCCGGCTTATCGGGTCCATGGTGAAAAGCCCCCAGATCGTGGCGTGCCGTTGGCCCGGCCTCACACGCCCATCCGCCGCTTCTGGTCCGGTGCCCGCTCCTCAGGGTCCGTCGATCCGCGGACGGGGCGGACCCTGAACCTCCGCACAGTATCTACGAACAGGCGGGGTGACACCTCGTCCGGGACATCACGGTCTCGTGAGGATTGTGCGAGGTGACCAGGTCAGCCCTGGTCAGACCCGAGGGAGCGATTCTGCGGCGATGCCGCCCTCGATGGCGAGGATACGGTGCAGCCGGGTGGCCACCAGCAGACGCTGCATCTGCGGCGGGACACCCCTCAGCACAAGCCTCCGGCCACACCGCCCGGCGCGTCGGTGGGCTCCCATGATGACGCCGAGTCCGGTGGCGTCCCAGGAGTCCAGTTCGGTCAGGTCCAGCACCAGATCGCCGGCTCCGTCGTCGACGGCCGAGTGCAGGACCGTACGGGCGTCCGCCGCGCTGCGTACGTCGAGGCGGCCCCCGACGACCAGCTCGGCGTGGTCGCCCCTGATGTGCATATGCTCTCCCCGAGTCTTCTTCCGTGCTCCGGCCTGTTCTGTTCTGTTCCTGTCTTCACACAACTGACTGCCATACGGCCCGAGAAGTTGCCGTCTGTTGGCGAACCGATATCGAATTCACCCCGTGGAGTGAGGGAAACGGCCGACGCGGCCGGCACCACGTGGGGCGCCGACCGGACTTCAGTGCTTGTAGAACCCCTGCCCGCTCTTGCGGCCGATGTCACCCGCGTCCACCATCCGGCGCATCAGCTCCGGCGGCGCGAACTTCTCGTCCTGGGTCTCGGCGTAGATGTTGCCCGCCGCGTGGAGCAGGATGTCGACACCCGTGAGGTCGGCCGTGGCGAGCGGGCCCATGGCGTGGCCGAACCCCAGCTTGCAGGCGATGTCGATGTCCTCGGCGGACGCGACGCCCGACTCGTACAGGGCCACGGCCTCCATGACGAGCGCGGAGATGAGCCGGGTGGTCACGAACCCGGCCACGTCACGGTTGACGACGACGCAGGTCTTGCCGACGGACTCGGCGAACTCCCGTGCGGTGGCGAGGGTTTCGTCGCTGGTCTTGTAGCCGCGCACCAGTTCGCACAGCCGCATCATCGGCACCGGCGAGAAGAAGTGTGTCCCGACGACGCGCTCCGGGCGCGCGGTGACCGCCGCGATCTTGGTGATCGGGATGGCCGAGGTGTTGGAGGCGAGGACCGCGTCCTCCCGTACGAGCTTGTCGAGCGTACGGAAGATCTCGTGCTTGACGTCGAGCTGTTCGAAGACGGCCTCGACGACGATGTCCGCGTCGGCCACGGCGTCCAGGTCGGTCGTCGTGGTGATCCTGGCCAGCGCCGCGTCGGCGTCGGCCTCCTCCAGCCTGCCCTTGGCGACGAACTTGCCGTACGAGGCCCTGATGCCGTCGACACCCCTGGCCAGGGCCGCGTCGGTGACATCGCGCAGCACGACGTCCCAGCCCGCGTGGGCCGAGACCTGCGCGATTCCGGACCCCATCAGTCCGGCCCCGATGACGGCGAGCTTCCTGGCCACAACGCACCCCACGTTTCCCGGTCGGCTTCTGTTCAGATTTAACGCATGTTTACTTCTGATGCCTCTGCCGGAGGTTAGCGGTCGGGGCGCGCCGTGTAACGGTGAAGAGATGCGCGTCACGTCTCACATGACGGACATCACACCGCCGTGCACCGTCCGCGCGCCCCCGCCCGCCCCTCACACCCCATCGGGCGGCGCGCGCGGCGCACTTGACCGCCCCGACCGGACCGGCTCCTCATTAGGGTGGCCATATGGTCAATCTGACACGCATCTACACCCGTACCGGCGACCAGGGCACGACGAACCTGGGCGACATGAGCCGTACCGCCAAGACCGATCCGCGGATCGCCGCGTACGCCGACGCCAACGAGGCCAACGCGGCCATCGGCACCGCGATCGCGCTGGGGCAGCTCTCCCCGGAGATCGTGAAGGTCCTGGTCCGCGTCCAGAACGACCTCTTCGACGTGGGCGCCGACCTCTCGACCCCCGTCGTCGAGAAGCCGGAGTTCCCGCCGCTGCGCGTCGAGCAGACGTACGTCGACAAACTGGAGGCGGACTGCGACCACTTCCTGGAGGGGCTGGAGAAGCTGCGCAGCTTCATCCTGCCCGGCGGCGCGCCCGGCGCGGCGCTGCTGCACCAGGCGTGCACGGTCGTCCGGCGGGCCGAGCGCTCGACGTGGGCGGCGCTGGAGGTGCACGGCGAGGTGATGAACGCGCTGACGGCGACGTATCTGAACCGCCTCTCCGACCTCCTGTTCATCCTGGCGCGCGCGGCCAACAAGGAGGTCGGGGACGTGCTCTGGGTCCCGGGCGGCGAACGCTGACGGCCGCCCGGGGGCGGTTCAGCGCCGCGCCGGCCGCGCGGGCCGCTCCGCCGGGTCCGCCGACTCGCCCCGGGCCGCCGGATCCGCCGGGCCGGACGGCTGCCCCGGCGCCTTCTTCGGCCAGAGCGCGTACGTCAGGGCGATCACGCCGTGGATCCCCGCGGCCCGCACCGCGGTGAGCTGCCAGGCCGTCAGGGACCCGGTGTCGTTCGCGTCGCCCACGTACACGACCGCGAGCTGGAGCAGCCCGATCGCGACCCCGGCGCCGAGCAGCGTACGCAGCCACAGCTTGCCCTCGTGGCGGGCGCGGGCGGCCCCGTAGCGCGGGGGCTTGCGCGGCGGCGGGGCGCCCGCGAGGCGGTGCGCCGCGTGGCCGTCGAGCCACGCGACCGTGTAGTGGCCGTACGCGACGGTGTAGCCGATGTAGAGCGCCGCGAGGCCGTGCTTCCAGTCCGGCTCCGCGCCGTTCCTCAGGTCGACGGCCGTGACCGCCAGCAGGACGATCTCCAGCACCGGCTCCAGCAGCAGGACCGCCGCCCCCAGCCGCCGCATCCCCGCCAGATAGCGCAGCGCGAGACCGGCGGCCAGCAGCACCCAGAATCCGACCTCGCAGATGATGATCAGTGTGACGATCACGCCACCTCTCCTCTCCCTCGCACCCAGCCTCCCGGCGCGGCCGGCGCGGCGCGTCGTCGCCGGTGACGAGAGACGACTGCATCCTTCGATGTACTCCGGTGTGCCACGGGCTCCGTCGGTGTGGTGAGGCCGTCGCACGGCGCGCCGTGTTGGATGGAACGGTGACCGCCACCCGCCTCCCCTCCCGTCGCACAGGCGTCCCGCGCGGCGCCCGGCCGCACCGCCACGACGGGGCGATCGCCGCGGTGGGGCTCGGCTGCGGTCTCGTCCTGTGGGGCATCGGTCTGGGCATGCACGGGCGCCAGGTGCCGCTGCCCGGGGCGTGGGTGCTGCTGCCGCTGGTCGTGCTGGCCGGGACGGAGCTGCTGCGCAGGACCGCGCCGCGGACCGCGCTGCCGGTGGCCACGGCCGCCCTGGTCGCGGACCAGTTCACGACGGGCAGTGTGGCGACGGTGGTGATGTACACGGACGTGATGTACGCGGCGGTGCTGTACGGGACCCCGGCCGCCGCCCGCCGTATCCCCCGGATCACCGTGCTCGTCACCGTCGCGACGACCGTCGGGTTCTCCGCCTGGCTCCAGACGGTGGAGTCGCTGCTGATCGGGCTGGCCACCGGTCTGGTCACCTACGCCCCCGCCTCCACGGGCGCCCTCGTGCGCAACCACCGCGACGCCGCCGAGGCGGCCCGGCTGCGGGCACGGCAGACCGCGCTGCTGGCCGAGATCGACCGGACCCAGGCGGTGACCGCCGAGCGCGCGCGGATGGCGCGTGAGCTGCACGACGTGGTCGCGGGCCATCTCTCGGCGATCGCGATCCACTCGACGGCGGCGCTCTCGCTCGACGACGCGGGGACGAGCCGGGACGCGCTCGCCGTCGTACGGGAGAACAGCGTGGCGGGGCTGGCGGAGATGCGGCGGCTGATCGGGCTGCTCCGGGAGGGCGACGGGGAGCGCGAGCCGGCCCCCGCGCCGACCCTGGGGGCGCTGGACACCCTGGTGGAACAGGCGAGGGCCAACGGCGCCGCCGGCGGGCTCGGCTTCACCCTGACCGACCGGCGCGGCCCCCCGGGCGCGCGGGGGGCCCGCCCCGGCGGCGGCGGGGGCGGGCCCCGGGGGAGTGGCCGGGAGCCCCACCGGGACCGCG
>NZ_JBHZDA010000011.1:98242-107558 GCF_042755665.1 Streptomyces sp. NPDC059142 | reverse complement strand
GTGGTGGAACTGGCGTGGGCCACCGGCGCCGCCGGGGGGCCGGGTTTCACCCTCACCGACCGGCGCGGCCCCCCGGCGGCGCCGGGCCCCGGCCCCGGCGGCGCGCTGCCCGCGCCGGTGGAGCTGGCCGCGTACCGCATCGTCCAGGAGGCCCTGACCAACGCGGTCAAGCACGCGGCGCCCGGCACGGTCGCCGTCGAGCTGGGGCTCACGGACCACACCCTGGACGTACGGGTCACCAGCCCGTTCGGTGACCGGCCGGGGCCGCGCGCCCCGGGGGCCGGCGCCGGTCTGGTGGGGATGCGCGAGCGGATCGCCCTGCTGAACGGTGTGTTCGAGGCCGGCCCGGTCGCCGCCGACGACGGGACGGGCCCGGTCTGGGTGGTGCGGGCCGTGCTGCCCGTCGGAGCGGGGGCCGCACGATGACGATCCGGGTGCTGGTCGCCGAGGACCAGTCGGCGGTACGGGCGGGGCTGGTGCTGATCCTGAGCAGCGCACCCGACATCGAGGTCGTCGGGGAGGCGGCGGACGGCGAGCGCGCGGTCGCGCTGGCGCGGGAGCTGCGCCCCGATCTGGTGCTGATGGATGTGCGGATGCCCCGGCTGGACGGGGTGTCGGCGACCCGGCTGGTGGTCGCGGAGCGGCTGGCCGACGTCCTGGTCCTGACCACGTTCGACCTCGACGAGTATGTCTTCGGGGCGCTGCGCGCGGGCGCCTGCGGCTTTCTGCTGAAGAACGCCGAGGCGGGTGAACTGCTCACCGCCGTACGGACGGTGGCGCGCGGCGAGGGCCTGATCGCCCCGGCGGTGACGCGCCGGCTGATCGCGGAGTTCGCGGCGCCGCGCCCGGCGCGGCCGGCCGGCGGGCCCGATCCCGCGGTGCTGGACGCCCTGACGCGCCGGGAGCGCGAGGTGCTCTCGCGGCTGGGCGAGGGGCTGTCGAACGCGGAGATCGCGCAGCGGCTCGACATGGCGGAGGCCACGGTGAAGACCCATGTGAGCCGGCTGCTCAACAAGCTGGAGCTGCGCAGCCGGGTGCAGGCGGCCGTGCTCGCACGGGAGTTGGGCGTCCAGGGCCTCCCGTGAAGATCCGGGCGGGTCCCAGCGGTCCCAGCGGCCCGAGAGGCCCGAGAGGCCCGAGAGGCCCCAGCGGTCCCAGCGGCCCGAGAGGTCCGAGCGGCCCCAGCGGTCCGGGCGGGACAAGCCGGACAGCGGGGGCGCTCCCGGGTTCCGGCTTTGGTCTGGACCTATTGACGATTGGTCCAGACCTTCCTACTCTCACCGCACACACGC
Source organism: Streptomyces sp. NPDC059142 (assembly GCF_042755665.1). Taxonomy (NCBI): domain Bacteria; kingdom Bacillati; phylum Actinomycetota; class Actinomycetes; order Kitasatosporales; family Streptomycetaceae; genus Streptomyces; species Streptomyces sp. NPDC059142. Next base: position 106,266 of record NZ_JBHZDA010000011.1, on the reverse strand, counting down.
TGCGATGAGCCTCGCCGCGTGCACGCAACACCGGTACGTACTCCGTACTCACCCGAGGAGCGCGCCTTGACCACCCAGCCCGTCCCCCACCCCCGCAGACACAGACACGGATCCCGGACCGTCGCGGCCCTGACCGCCCTGCTGCTGCCCCTCGCCGCACTCGTCGGCCTGGCCACCCCCGCCCAGGCGGCCACCTCCGCCACCGCCACGTACACCAAGGTCTCCGACTGGGGTACGGGCTTCGAGGGCAAGTGGACGGTGAAGAACACCGGCACCACCGCCCTCACCTCCTGGACGGTGGAGTGGGACTTCCCCTCCGGCACCGCCGTCACCTCCGGCTGGGACGCGGACATCACCGGCTCGGGCACCCACTGGACCGCGAAGAACAAGTCCTGGAACGGCGCCCTCGCCGCCGGTGCCTCGATCAGCTTCGGCTTCAACGGCAGCGGCGCCGGCGCACCCTCCGGCTGCAAGCTCAACGGCGCCTCCTGCGACGGCGGCCCGAGCGTCCCGGGCGACAACCCGCCCTCCGCGCCCGGCACCCCCACCGCGAGCGACATCACCAACACCTCAGTCAAGCTGAGCTGGAGCGCGGCCACCGACGACAAGGGCATCAAGAACTACGACGTGCTGCGCGGCGGTACGAAGGTCGCCACCGTCACCGGCACGACGTACACGAACACCGGCCTGAGCGCGGGCACGGACTACTCGTACACCGTCCAGGCGCGTGACACCGCCGACCAGACGGGCCCGGTCAGCGGCGCCCGCGCGGTCCGTACGACCGGCTCCACCGACCCGGGCACCCCGGGCACCAAGGTCAAGCTCGGCTACTTCACCGAGTGGGGCGTCTACGACCGGAACTACCACGTCAAGAACCTGGTGACGTCGGGGTCGGCGAGCAAGATCACGCACATCAACTACTCGTTCGGCAATGTCACCGGCGGCAAGTGCACCATGGGTGACAGCTACGCCGCGACGGACAAGGCGTACACCGCCGACCAGTCCGTCGACGGTGTCGCCGACACCTGGGACCAGCCGCTGCGCGGCAACTTCAACCAGCTCCGCAAGCTCAAGGCGAAGTACCCGAACATCAAGGTCCTCTGGTCCTTCGGCGGCTGGACCTGGTCCGGCGGCTTCGGCCAGGCCATGCAGAACCCGACGGCCTTCGCGCAGTCCTGTTACGACCTGGTGGAGGACCCGCGCTGGGCCGATGTCTTCGACGGCATCGACCTGGACTGGGAGTACCCGAACGCGTGCGGCCTGTCCTGCGACAGCAGCGGTCCCGCCGTCTTCAAGAACATGATGCAGGCGATGCGCGCCAAGTTCGGCGCGAACAACCTGGTCACCGCCGCCGTCACGGCGGACGCCTCGTCCGGCGGCAAGATCGACAAGGTCGACTACGCGGGCGCGGCGCAGTACATGGACTGGTTCAACGTCATGACGTACGACTTCTTCGGCGCCTTCGCCGCGCAGGGCCCGACGGCCCCGCACTCCCCGCTCACCTCGTACCCGGGCATCCCGCAGGCGGGCTTCAACTCCGCCGACGCGATCGCCAAGTTCAAGGCGCAGGGCGTACCGGCCAAGAAGCTGCTCCTCGGCATCGGCTTCTACGGACGCGGCTGGACCGGCGTCACCCAGTCGGCGCCCGGCGGTACGGCGACCGGGGCCGCACCCGGCACGTACGAGGCGGGCATCGAGGACTACAAGGTCCTGAAGAACACCTGCCCGGCCACCGGCACCGTCGGCGGTACGGCGTACGCGCACTGCGGCACCAACTGGTGGAGCTACGACACCCCGGCGACCATCGCGTCCAAGATGAGCTGGGCCAACCAGCAGAGCCTGGGCGGCGCGTTCTTCTGGGACTTCACCGGTGACACCGCCAACGGCGAGCTGGTGACGGCGATCAACAGCGGGCTCGGCTAGCCGCTCGGCCACGGCCGGTCCTGAATAGGACGTACAGGGCCGGCAGGACATACGGAAGGGGCGGTACCGCGGATGCGGTGCCGCCCCTGACCTGTGTCCCGGTGGAGGTGGTGCGCCGGGCTCAGGCGACGTTCACACGCTGTCCCGGAGGCGCCGCCTCCAGCCAGGCCAGAAAGCCCGTGAGCGCGTCGTCGCTCATCGCCAGCTCCACCTTGACCCCGTGGTGCGTACAGCCCAGGATCACCGCGTCGGAGAGGAGCGCCAGCTCCTCCTCGCCCTCGGGCGCGCGGCGCGCCAGCACCTCGATGGCGGAGCGCTCCAGCGTACGGCGCGGGCGGGGCGCGTACGAGAAGACCCGGAACCAGTTGATCCGGTCGCTGTTGTAACGGGCGACCCCGTACACCCAGCCCTTGCCGGAGAGATCCGGCTCCTCGGGGACGTTCCACCGCAGACTGCAGTCGAACGTGCCACCGGAGCGCTGGATCAGCCGCCGGCGCAGACCGAAGACGAAGAGCCCCACCGCAACCAGTACGACGACCAGTCCGCAGACAAGCAGAGCGAGGACCATCAACACCGACCTCCTCGCCTCATCCAGTCACCGGAACAGGAACCGCATCCGCATCGCCTCAGCCGCGACCCGGTCCGGAGGGGTCCGGAACGAGCCGCGGCTGAGGGTGAATCCGTTGCGACGCCGCGCTAACGCGCCGCCACCGCACGCAGCCGGACGGCGGCGCGACGCTCGGCGGCGTCGTCCTCACCCGACTTCGCGCGCTCCAGCGCGTGCTCGGCGCGCTGGGTGTCGATCTCGTCCGCCAGCTCGGCGATCTCCGCGAGCAGCGACAGCTTGTTGTCGGCGAACGACAGGAAACCGCCGTGGACAGCCGCCACGACCGTTCCGCCGTCACTCGTACGAATGGTCACCGGGCCCGACTCCAGCACACCGAGCAGCGGCTGGTGACCGGGCATGACGCCGATGTCGCCGGACGTGGTACGCGCGACGACCAGCGTGGCCTCGCCGGACCAGACACTGCGGTCCGCGGCGACCAGCTCGACATGCAGCTCAGCAGCCATGGGTGGCTCCTCGGGTCACCACCCGGCCGTTTCGCCGGGTGTTGGCTTCAATTCTATGGGGTGTCGATGAGGGCGTCGGAGGGGGGCGGGTCGAACCCGCCCCCCTCCCAGAACCGGAGGCTCAGGAGACGCCGAGTTCCTTGGCCTTGGCCTTCAGGTCGTCCAGGCCACCGCACATGAAGAACGCCTGCTCGGGGAAGTGGTCGTACTCCCCTTCGCAGATCGCGTTGAACGCGGCGATCGACTCGTCGAGCGGTACGTCCGAACCGTCCAGGCCGGTGAACTGCTTGGCGGCGTGGGTGTTCTGCGACAGGAAGCGCTCGACGCGACGGGCACGGTGGACGACGAGCTTGTCCTCCTCGCCCAGCTCGTCGATACCGAGGATCGCGATGATGTCCTGGAGGTCCTTGTTCTTCTGCAGGATCCCCTTGACGCGGCTGGCCGCGTCGTAGTGCTCCTGCGAGATGTACCGCGGGTCCAGGATGCGGGACGTCGAGTCCAGCGGGTCCACCGCCGGGTAGATGCCCTTCTCCGAGATCGGACGCGACAGCACGGTCGTCGCGTCGAGGTGCGCGAAGGTCGTGGCCGGGGCCGGGTCGGTCAGGTCGTCCGCGGGCACGTAGATCGCCTGCATCGAGGTGATCGAGTGACCACGGGTCGACGTGATGCGCTCCTGGAGCACACCCATCTCGTCCGCCAGGGTCGGCTGGTAACCCACCGCGGACGGCATACGGCCGAGCAGCGTGGAGACCTCGGAGCCGGCCTGGGTGAAGCGGAAGATGTTGTCGATGAAGAGCAGCACGTCCTGCTTCTGCACATCGCGGAAGTACTCCGCCATGGTCAGCGCGGAGAGCGCCACCCGCAGACGCGTGCCCGGCGGCTCGTCCATCTGGCCGAAGACCAGCGCGGTCTTGTCCAGCACGCCCGAGTCGGTCATCTCGTCGATGAGGTCGTTGCCCTCACGGGTGCGCTCACCGACACCGGCGAACACCGAGACACCGTCGTGCAGCTTGGCCACACGCATGATCATTTCCTGGATGAGGACCGTCTTGCCGACGCCCGCACCACCGAACAGACCGATCTTGCCGCCCTTGACGTACGGGGTCAGCAGGTCGACGACCTTCAGGCCGGTCTCGAACATCTCGGTCTTCGACTCGAGCTGGTCGAAGGCCGGGGCCTTGCGGTGGATCGGCCAGCGCTCGGTGACCTGCGCCTCGGCCTCCGGCTCGTTCAGGATCTGACCGAGGGTGTTGAACACCTTGCCCTTGGTGATGTCACCGACGGGCACGGTGATGCCGTTGCCCGTGTCGGTCACCGGGGCCTGGCGGACCAGACCGTCGGTGGGCTGCATCGAGACCGCGCGGACCAGGCCCTCACCCAGGTGCTGGGCGACTTCGAGGGTCAGCGTCTTGAGCTTGCCGTCCTCGGCCGGGTCGGCCACCTCGACGTGCAGCGCGTTGTAGATCTCCGGCATCGCGTCGACGGGGAACTCCACGTCGACGACCGGGCCGATGACCCGGGATACGCGGCCCGCGGCCGTGCTCCCCGGGGTGGCCGCCTCAACTGTGGTCGTCATTAATTTTCACTCCCCGCGGTCGCGTCGGCCAGGGCGCTCGCGCCACCGACGATCTCGCTGATTTCCTGGGTGATTTCGGCCTGGCGGGCCGCGTTGGCAAGCCGGGAGAGGCTCTTGATGAGCTCCCCGGCGTTGTCGGTCGCCGACTTCATCGCGCGTCGGGTGGCCGCGTGCTTGGAAGCGGCGGCCTGGAGCAGCGCGTTGTAGATACGGCTCTCGACGTAGCGCGGCAGCAGGGCGTCGAGGACGTCCTCCGCCGACGGCTCGAAGTCGAACAGCGGAAGGACCTCGCCCCCCCGCTTGAGGACCTCGGCGGACTCCTCCGCGGTGCTCGGGGTGAGCGCCAGCGGCAGCAGCCGGTTCTCGATCGGGGTCTGCGTCATCATCGAGATGAACTCGGTGAAGACGATGTGGATCTCGTCCACCCCACCGTGCGTGGTGTCCTTGGTGATCGCCTCGATGAGCGGGGCGGCCACCGCCTTCGCGTCGGCGTAGGTGGGGTTGTCCGTGAAGCCCGTCCACGAGTCCTCGACCGGACGCTCACGGAAGCCGTAGTACGCGACTCCCTTGCGACCCACGATGTAGGTCACGACGTCCTTGCGCTCACTGCTGAGCCGGCTCGTCAGACGCTCGGCCGCCTTGATCGCGTTCGAGGAGTAGCCGCCGGCCAGCCCGCGGTCGCTCGTGATGAGCAGGACCGCGGCCCGGGTCGGCCGCTCGACCTCGGTCGTCAGGGGGTGCTTGGTCGTGGAGCCGGTCGCCACCGCGGTCACCGCGCGGGTGAGCTCGGTCGCGTACGGCGTCGAGGCCGCCACCTGGCGCTGCGCCTTGACGATGCGCGAGGCGGCGATCATCTCCATCGCCTTGGTGATCTTCTTGGTCGCGGTGACGGATTTGATGCGACGCTTGTAGACCCGGAGCTGGGCTCCCATGAGTCAGGTCCCTTCCGTCGTCACTTGGAGGCGTTGACGGCCGGCGCGTCGTCCCCGAGGAGCTGCCCGTCCGACGTCTCGAACTGCCGCTTGAAGGCGGCGATGGCGTCCCCGACCGACTGCAGCGTGTCGTCCGACATCTTGCCGCCCTCGGCGATGCTGGTCAGCAGCTCCTTGCGCTCGCGGCGCAGGTGCTCCAGCAGCTCGCTCTCGAAGCGGCGGATGTCCTCGACCGGCACGTCGTCCATCCGACCGGTGGTGCCGGCCCAGACGGAGACGACCTGCTCCTCCATCGGGTACGGCGCGTACTGGGGCTGCTTCAGCAGCTCGACCATGCGCTTGCCGCGCTCCAGCGAAGCCTTGGAGGCCGCGTCCAGGTCGGAACCGAAGGACGCGAACGCCTCCAGCTCGCGGTACTGGGCGAGGTCCACACGGAGCCGGCCGGAGACCTGCTTCATGGCCTTGTGCTGGGCGGAGCCACCGACACGGGAGACCGAGATACCGACGTTCAGCGCGGGCCGCTGGCCGGCGTTGAACAGGTCGGACTCCAGGAAGCACTGGCCGTCGGTGATGGAGATGACGTTGGTCGGGATGAACGCGGAGACGTCGTTGGCCTTCGTCTCGACGATCGGCAGACCCGTCATCGAACCGGCACCCAGCTCGTCGGAGAGCTTCGCGCAGCGCTCCAGCAGACGCGAGTGCAGGTAGAAGACGTCGCCCGGGTACGCCTCACGGCCCGGCGGGCGGCGCAGCAGCAGGGACACGGCGCGGTAGGCGTCGGCCTGCTTCGAGAGGTCGTCGAAGATGATGAGGACGTGCTTGCCCTCGTACATCCAGTGCTGGCCGATGGCCGAACCGGTGTACGGCGCCAGGTACTTGAAGCCGGCCGGGTCGGACGCGGGGGCCGCGACGATGGTCGTGTACTCCAGCGCACCGGCCTCCTCCAGCGCACCGCGTACGGACGCGATGGTGGAGCCCTTCTGGCCGATGGCGACGTAGATGCAGCGGACCTGCTTGTTCGTGTCGCCCGAGCGCCAGTTGTCGCGCTGGTTGATGATCGTGTCGACGGCCAGGGCGGTCTTGCCGGTCTGGCGGTCGCCGATGATGAGCTGACGCTGGCCGCGGCCGATCGGCACCATGGCGTCGACAGCCTTGTAGCCGGTCTGCATCGGCTCGTGGACCGACTTGCGGACCATGACGCCGGGGGCCTGCAGTTCGAGGGCGCGGCGGCCCTCGGTCGCGATCTCGCCGAGACCGTCGATCGGGTTGCCGAGGGGGTCGACGACGCGACCGAGGTATCCCTCGCCCACCGCCACGGAGAGGACCTCGCCGGTACGGGTGACCGACTGTCCCTCCTCGATACCGCTGAACTCACCGAGGACGATCGAGCCGATCTCGCGCTCCTCAAGGTTGAGGGCGAGACCGAGGGTGCCGTCCTCGAACTTCAGCAGCTCGTTCGCCATGGCCGAGGGCAGTCCCTCGATCTTGGCGATACCGTCGCCGGCCACGCTGACCGTACCGACCTCCTCGCGCGAGGCCGCGTCCGGCTTGTACGACTGGACAAAGTTCTCCAGCGCGTCCCGGATCTCCTCCGGCCGGATCGTGAGCTCCGCCATCTGGGTTCCCTGCTCTCCTTGTTGGGCCCGAAGTTTCTTGGGGGTCTGCGTTCTTGCTCTGGGGGCGACCCCCAGGAATCTTCTGCAATTCTCTGCACGGCCCAACCGGGCCGCTGGTCCTGCTCTGTCGCTCTGTAACTCTGAAAACCCGCCGGCCTCAGCCGGCCAGCCTCCGGGTCGCCTCGTCGAGACGCTCCGCGACCGTGCCGTTGACGACCTCGTCACCGACGCGTACCGACACTCCGCCGAGGACCTCGGGGTCCACGTCGAGGTTCAGATGCATCGGGTGGCCGTACAGCTTGGCCAGGGCCGCGCCGAGGCGCTGCTTCTGTCCTTCGGTGAGCGGCACCGCCGAGGTGACGACGGCGACCATGCGCTCCCGGCGAGCCGCGGCGAGCCGGGAAAGGGTCTGGAGACCCGCTTCCAGGCTACGTCCGCGGGGCTGGGTCACAAGACGCACTACCAGGCGTTCGGTGGCCGGATTGGCCCGGCCGCCGAGCAGGCTGTGCAGCAGCGCGGTCTTGGCGGAGACCGTCGCCGCCTGGTCGGTGAGCGCGGACCGCAGCGCGGGGCTGGACTCGACGATCCGGCCGAACCGGAACAGCTCGTCCTCGACGTCGTCCAGTCCACCGGTCCGCTGCGCGTCGGTCAGCTCGGCGACGGAGGCCAGCTCCTCGATCGAGTCGACCAGGTCGCGCGGCTGTGACCAGCGGCTACGGACCATACCGGTGACCAGGTCGGCGGTGGAACCGCCCACCTGACCACGCAGCAGCGATCCGGCCAGCTCGGCCTTGGACTCGGCGGTCCGCGCCGGGTCGGTCAGGTACCAGCTCAGAGACAACAAGCGCAGGATCAGCGCCGGGTGCCCGGCCAGAGCAGCCCGGCGGGGAGAGACGGGGACCGGAC
>NZ_JBHZDA010000011.1:80458-98232 GCF_042755665.1 Streptomyces sp. NPDC059142 | reverse complement strand
CCCGTCCCCTCTGGCGCGCGTGGGGGCGGGGGACGGGGGGGGCCGGGGGGTGGGGGCCCCGCCCCCCCCCCCGCGACACCTCGCGCTGGAGCAGCGCGGTGACCGCGGCCAGCTCGTCCGCGAGCTTCGCGACGTCGACCGACGTGGAGTCGGTCAGCGCGTCGAGACGCCCACGCGCGGCGGACTGCGCCTCGCGGCTGGCTCCGCGCACCGTCATCGGGTGGCCTCGGCCTTCGATGCGCCGTCCTCGAGCTCGTCGAGGAAGCGGTCGATGGTGCGGCTCTGCCGGGCGCTGTCCTCAAGGGACTCGCCGACGAGCTTGCCGGCCAGGTCGGTGGCGAGCTTGCCCACGTCCTGACGGAGCGCGCTGGCCGCGGCCTTGCGGTCCGCCTCGATCTGGGCGTGTCCGGCGGCGATGATCTCTTCCCGCTGCCGCTGACCTTCCGCCTTCATCTCCTGGATGATGGCGGTGCCCTGCTCGGTCGCCTCCTGGCGGAGCCGGGCGGCCTCGTGCCGGGCTTCGGCGAGCTGGGCCTTGTACTGCTCCAGCACGCTCTGGGCCTCGGTCTTGGCGGCCTCCGCCTGCTCGATCCCGCCCTCGATGGCCTCGCGGCGCTCGTCCAGAACCTTGTTGATGTTCGGGAGGAGCTTCTTGGCGAGGAAGAAGAAGACGATGGCGAAGGCGATGGTGCCGATGAGCAGCTCGGGGCCCGGAGGAAGGAGCGGGTTCTGCTCCTCCTCGGCCGCGAGCTGAACCAGGTTGGCGATCACATCAGAGCCTTTCGTCGGATGTGTGTCAGGTGGCTAATGCTTAGCGACCGAACACGAACGGCATGACGATGCCGATGAGGGCGAGGGCCTCACAGAAGGCGAAGCCGAGGATCTGGTTGGCGCGGATCAGGCCGGCGGCCTCGGGCTGACGGGCCAGGGCCTGCGTACCGTTACCGAAGATGATGCCGACGCCGATGCCGGGGCCGATGGCGGACAGACCGTAACCGACGGAGCCGAGGGAGCCGGTGACGGCGGCAAGAGTCTCAGTGGCAGCCATGCTGAAATCTTCCTTCTCTGTACGGACCGGTGGGGGTTGGTCACCGGACGAATAAGGGTGTTGCGGGTGGTCGTCAGTGGTGCTCGGCGAGAGCACCCTGGAGGTACGTACAGGCCAGCAGCACAAAGACGTACGCCTGGACGGCCTGGACGAAAAGCTCGAAAAGGATCATCGCCATGGTCATCACGAACGAGACACCGGCGGCCGGGATCATGTAGCTGTTCAGCAGGTACCAGCTCGCGACGGTGAACATCACGAGCATGAGGTGACCGGCGAACATGTTGGCGAAGAGTCGCACGGCGTGGGTGAACGGGCGAACCAGGACGTTCGAGAAGAACTCGATGACCATGACCAGCGGAAGCACCGGGCCGAGCGACTTGTCGTAGCCGGTGATGTTCTTGAAGCCGCCGACGAATCCGTGGCGCTTGAAGGTCACCGACATCCACAACACGTAGACGATGATGGCGAGAACGATCGGGTAGGCGATGACCGACGACACCGGGAACTGGGCCAGCGGAATCACGGACCAGATGTTCATGAGCCAGATGAAGAAGAACAGCGAGACCATCAGAGGGACGTACTTCTCGCCCTCCTTCTTGCCCATCGTCTCGTAGACGATGCCGCGGCGCACGAAGTCGTAGCCGGCCTCACCGATCATCTGGAGCTTGCCGGGCACCACCTTGGGCTTGCCGAAGGCGGCCCAGAAAAGTCCGACGACGAGCACGGTCGTGAGCAGCGCGAGCAGCATCACCTTGTTGAACTCGAACCCGCCCGCCGAGAAGATCGGCTGGAACAGGAAAGAGTGCAGGCCCGGAGCCGGAAAGCCACAACCGTTGTCGGACAGGATGCGGCAGTTCCAGTCAAAGGCGAGCTGGGTCTGGTCAGCACTCACCGCGGGCTCCTTCAGCGTGGCGCATATGTACGGCAACCTCGTTGTGTCGGCGCGGCGCGCAGCCGCGGTTCGGCACTGGACTGGTGTTACGGATGTGGGAACGGCGGTCGGGCGTTGAGCCTCGCGTAGGAACAGGCGTCAGCTCGGATGCCCGCGCCCGCAATGCCGCAGTTGGCACCGGACGATAGCAGGATCCCGAACGGGCACTTATCCCGGCCCTACCCCTCACGCCGAAGACCCTGACTTCTCGGCCTTTCCGGCCGTCGAGGACTCGGGTTCGACGTAGAGGATCTTGGCCTTCATGTGGGCACGCGCCTGTGCGGCGATCCACACGAGGGTCGACACGACGAGCGCGGCGGCGAATGCCTTGGGGTTGAACAGCGTGGTGTCCTTGAACAGCCCCACGAAGATCAGCAGCAACAGGAGCTGAGCCGTGTAGAGCATCAGGCCCATCGCCTGGAAAAGGTGCGGAAGTGACTTGGCCGTGCGTTCGAGCACCACGAGCCCGATGCCCATGAAAACGATCACCACCAGCGCACCGACAGCGGCTCCCAGCGCCCCCTTCCCGCCCGCGACCACGGCACTGACGGCCGCGGCGACGGCGCCGACGGCCGCAGTGGGCACGGCGACGTGAAGGAGGTTCCGGACGTCGTTGGACGGCATGGCGGCAGCTCCGCTGAATGGGTGGGGCAGATGGTGTCGTCACAGACGAGCGTAGGCCCGGTCCGAGGATGGGTTTCTCGGGCCAACGGACCGTCGCACTACGGTCCTTCGGCTCTGTCGCCGGGTCTCGTGAACAGTATCACAAACTATTTGATGAGGTCTTTACCATGGGGGTGTGCTAACTGTCACACATGAGTGGGAGGCCGCGCGTGTGTGCGCGACAGGTCCGCACCTTGTCTGGTAATGGGCACCGGCGTGGCACATGGGTGCCCGGTCACTGCCGGGAGCCGGCCTTCCTTCGATCGGGTAGACGCGAACGAGCGCCGATGGCGGTCGCCCCGTTGACGCCGGCCGGAACGGGCGTACGAACTTCCGCGGCCGGCTCGTGCTCCTGTGCGTGGGCGTGGGCGGCGCCGACCGGCACACCGTCCGCGCTCCCCTCCGCCCCCTCCACGCCCTCCAGGGCCTCGGACGCCTCGGCCTCCGCCTCCGTACGCCTGCGGCGCCGGTAGCGCGGCGGTACGAACGCCTGCGCCCACAGCGGGGCACGCGGGGTGAAGCGCGGGAGCAGCAGAAGCACCAGGCCCACCGCGCTCAGCGCCACCACGACCAGCAGGATCCACATCGACGCCGAGTGCACCGAGTACGCGACCACACCGAAGGCGATCAGCGCCGACCAGAAGTACATGATCAGCACCGACCTGCTGTGCGAATGACCGATCTCCAGCAGCCGGTGGTGCAGGTGGCCGCGGTCGGCGGCGAACGGCGACTTGCCGTTCCAGGTACGGCGTACGACCGCCAGCACCAGGTCCGCGAAGGGGATCGCGATGATCGTCAGCGGCAGCAGCAGCGGGATGAAGACCGGCAGCGCCGCGTGGGTGGCCTGGCGGGTCGAGCCCTCGAAGATCTTCAGCGCGTCCGGGTCGACCTGACCGGTCACCGAGATCGCGCCCGCCGCGAGCACCAGACCGATCAGCATCGATCCCGAGTCGCCCATGAAGATCCGCGCCGGATGCATGTTGTGCGGCAGGAAACCCACGCACATGCCCATCAGGATCGCCGCGAAGAGCGTCGCGGGGGCCGCCGCCTCGATGCCGTACCCGTACCAGATCCGGTACGTGTACAGGAAGAACGCCGCCGCGGCGATGCAGACCATGCCGGCCGCGAGACCGTCGAGACCGTCCACGAAGTTGACCGCGTTGATGGTGATCACCACCAGTGCCACGGTCAGCAGGGTGCCCTGCCACGAGGTCAGCGCGACCGTGCCGATACCGGGCACCGGGATCCACAGGATCGTCAGACCCTGCATGACCATCACACCCGCCGCGATCATCTGCGCGCCGAGTTTGATCAGGGCGTCGATCTCGAACTTGTCGTCGAGGACGCCGATCAGCCAGATCAGCGCGGCTCCGGAGAGCAGCGCGCGCGGCTCGTTCGACAGCTCGAAGACCCCGTTGAGGTTCTGCAGGTTGTCGGCGACGAGCAGTCCGGCGCACAGGCCGAAGAACATGGCGATGCCGCCGAGTCTCGGCGTCGGTTCGCGGTGCACGTCGCGGGCGCGGATCTCCGGCATCGCTCCGGTCGCGATGGCGAACTTCCGCACCGGCCCGGTCAGCAGATAGGTCACCGCGGCCGTCACGCAGAGCGTCAGCAGGTAATCACGCACGGGCTGCCCCACAGGAATCGCTGGCCATCTCAGCCCCACAGACTAGCCCGCGCCGGACCCCCCGACGGAAACCCGGTCGCCATATGAGCCAGGACAACGGACGGAGCGGAACGGTTCCACGGTTTCCCCGTACGGAAAATTCCATTCAGGAAACGGTCGGATACGGCGGGAAACGACCGGCCAGCTCCCGCACCGTCTCCCGCAGCGCGCCATGGCCCCCAGGAGCCCCCTCAGCGCCCTCGCGCACCGCCGAGGCGATCAGGGCACCGATCCGCCCCATCTCGCCCTCACGCATGCCCTGGGTGGTCACGGCGGCCGTCCCCAGCCGGACGCCGCGCGCACCCTCGTACGGCAGCGCGCAGGTGTCCACCACCAGACCCGCCGCCGCGAGCCGGCCGCGCGCCGTCCTCCCGTCCACGCCGAGCGGCGCGGGATCGACGATCAGCAGATGCGTGTCCGTGCCGTCCGTGGTGATCCCGAACCCCTGCTCGGTGAGCGCCTCGGCCAGCGCCCGCGCGTTCGCGACCACCCGGTGGGCGTACGTGGCGTACGCCGGCGTGGCCGCCTCCCCGAAGGCGACGGCCTTCGCGGCGATCGTGTGCATCTGGGCGCCGCCCTGCGTGAACGGGAACACCGCGCGGTCCACCCGCTCCGCGTACTCCGCGCCGCACAGGATCATCCCGCCGCGCGGCCCGCGCAGCACCTTGTGCGTCGTCGCGCACACGATGTCCGCGTACGGCACGGGACTGGGCGCCGCGCCCCCGGCGACCAGCCCGATGGGGTGCGCCGCGTCGGCGATCAGATAGGCGCCCACATCGTCGGCGATCTCTCTGAAGGCCGCGTGGTCCACATGGCGCGGATAGGAGATCGAACCGCACACCAGCGCCTTGGGGCGGTGTGTCCGCGCCAGGCGGCGCACCTGCGCGTAGTCGATGAGCCCGGTCCGCTCGTCGACCCCGTACCCCACGAAGTCGAACCACCGGCCCGAGAAGTTGACGGGAGAGCCGTGCGTGAGGTGCCCGCCGTACGTCAGCCCCATGGCGAGCACCGTGTCCCCGGGCCGCAGCAGCGCCGCGTACGCCGCGAGCACGGCGGACGAACCCGAATGCGGCTGTACGTTGGCGTGCTCGGCCCCGAACAGCGCCCGCGCCCGTTCGACGGCGACCCGCTCGGCGGCGTCCACCAGCTCACAGCCACCGTGGTGGCGGGCGCCGGGATAGCCCTCGGCGTACTTGTTGGCGAGCGGAGAGCCGAGAGCCGCGAGCACGGCGGGCGAGGTGAAGTTCTCGGCGGCGATGAGCTGGAGACTGTCGGCCTGACGCCGTCCCTCGCCGAGAATGATCTCGGCCATCTCGGGATCCTGGCGCCGCAGCGCCTCCAGCGCCGCCTCCGGCGCGCTCCGTGCGGCGTGGGGGCCCGTACGAGGCTCCGCGTGGGGTTCGCTGACGACCGGCATGACGGGCTCCGGGCCTCGGTGGGGCGTGACGCCTTCCAATGTAGGCCGCCATGCCCGGCGGCGCCCTTTTTCCGCGCTCGGCCCGTCGCCTCGCCCGGCCGGGCGGACCGCGCCCTCAGGAAGACCGGGCGGGGACTCCGGTGAGCGCCGTGACAACGGGGTCGAGCGCCTGGTGGATCTCCTCGCCGATGGAGCGGAAGAACGTGATCGGCGCCCCGTACGGGTCGTACACCTCGTCCGCCTCCGCCGTCGGCGCGAGCAGCCAGCCGCGGAGGGCGGCCGCCGCGCGGACCAGGGCGCGGGCCCGCTCCACGACGCCCTCGTCCAGGGGGTCGGGGAGCGTCGCGGGGTCTATGGCGCGCACCAGGCGCGTGAACTCCTTCAGCGTGAAGGTGCGCAGGCCCGCCGAGTGGCCCATCGAGATGACCTGGGCCCGGTGGTCGCGGGTCGCGGTGAGGACCAGGTCGGCGCGGATGACGTGCTCGTCGAGCAGTTCGCGGCCGACGAAGCCGGAGGCGTCCGCCCCGAAGTCGGCGAGGACGGCCTCAGCGTTGGCCTCCATGGGGGCGCCCTCGTGCCCCCAGGTGCCGGCGCTCTCCACGATCAGGCCGCCGGTCAGCCGCTCCCCCAGGCGGTCGCTCAGGGCATGCCGGTTGAGCCGCTCGGTGATGGGCGAGCGGCAGACATTGCCGGTACTGACGTGGAGGATGCGGAAGGTGGTGCCGGTGGTCGAGATCTCCGCTATGCCACGCCCCTCAGGGGCGGTCAATTGGCCACCTCGAGGTCGGGTACCACCTTGCGGAGCTCCTCCGCGTCGAGGGCGCCGGCCCGCAGCAGCACCGGGACGCTGCCGGTGACGTCGACGATCGAGGACGGCACGTTCGCGGGCGTCGGACCGCCGTCGAGGTAGACGGAGACGGAGTCCCCCAGCATCTCCTGGGCCGCGTCGCAGGTCTCGGGGGCCGGGTGTCCCGTGAGGTTGGCGCTGGAGACGGCCATCGGGCCGACCTCGGTGAGCAGTTCGATCGCCACGGGGTGCAGCGGCATCCGGATCGCGACGGTGCCCCGGGTGTCGCCCAGGTCCCACTGGAGGGACGGCTGGTGCTTGGCGACCAGGGTGAGGGCGCCCGGCCAGAACGCGTCGACCAGTTCCCACGCCTGCTCGGAGAAGTCCGTGACGAGGCCGTGGAGGGTGTTCGGGGAGCCGATCAGGACGGGGGTGGGCATGTTGCGGCCCCGGCCCTTGGCGTCCAGCAGATCGGCGACGGCCTCGGAGCTGAAGGCGTCCGCACCGATCCCGTACACGGTGTCGGTGGGCAGCACGACCAGCTCACCGCGGCGTACGGCCGACGCGGCCTCACGCAGACCCGTGGTGCGGTCGGTCGCGTCGTTGCAGTCGTATCGCCGAGCCATTTCAGTAAGCCTCCTCGTGCGCGTGCACGGTCTGGGTCATCGAAGCGGAAGGGTCGTGAGGTACGGAAGGGGCACGAGGAGCGGGCGTGGCGGTCACGGGCGGGGTCACGGCATCGCCTTGCGTGCCGTGGCGAAGCGCGGGCGCTTGTTCAGGTCCGGGTGGTCCGCGGCGTCCGCCCAGCCGGACTCCTCGCTGAAGATCCACGGGACCTGTCCGCCCTGCGTGTCCGCGTGCTCGATGACGACGAGGCCGCCGGGCCGCAGCAGCCGGTGCGCGGTGCGTTCGATGCCGCGGATCGTGTCGAGGCCGTCCTCGCCGGAGAAGAGGGCCATCTCCGGGTCGTGGTCGCGGGCCTCGGGGGCGACGTACTCCCACTCGGTGAGCGGGATGTACGGCGGGTTGGAGATGACCAGGTCGACCTGGCCGTCCAGCTCGGGAAGGGCGCTCAGGGCGTCTCCCTGGTGCACGGTGACCCTGGACCCCTCGGCGTTCTTCCGCGTCCAGGTCAGAGCGTCGTCGGAGAGCTCCACGGCGTGCACGCGCGAGCGCGGCACCTCCTGGGCCATGGCGAGCGCGATCGCGCCGGAGCCCGAGCACAGGTCGACGACGACCGGCTCGACGACGTCCATCGCGCGCACGGCGTCTATCGCCCAGCCGACGACCGACTCGGTCTCCGGGCGGGGCACGAAGACACCGGGGCCGACCTGGAGTTCCAGATAGCGGAAGAAGGCGCGTCCGGTGATGTGCTGGAGAGGTTCGCGGGCCTCGCGGCGCGCCACGGCCTCCCAGTAGCGGGCGTCGAAGTCGGCGTCCTTGACGCGGTGCAGCTCTCCCCGTTTGACGGCGTGCACGTACGCGGCGAGCTCCTCCGCGTCGAAACGCGGCGAGGGCACGCCCGCGTCGGCCAGCCGCTGGGTGGCCTGGGCCACCTCCGCGAGCAGCAGGCTGCGCCGCTGGGAGTCGCTGGGCCCCCCAGAATGTGGCTGCACGCTGGTTCCTCCGGACTGCGAGTGTGGTCACCGGGGGCGGTGGCCACAGGTCTTTTTACTGGGCGGCTGCTAGCTTCGCGGCGGAGTCGGCGTCGACGCATGCCTGGATGACGGCGTCCAGGTCCCCGTCGAGCACCTGGTCCAAGTTGTACGCCTTGAAACCGACACGGTGGTCCGAGATCCGGTTTTCCGGGAAGTTGTACGTACGGATCTTCTCGGACCGGTCGACGGTACGGACCTGGCTGCGCCGGGCGTCCGCCGCGTTCTTCTCCGCCTCCTCCTGGGCGGCGGCGAGCAGCCGCGACCGCAGGATACGCAGGGCCTGCTCCTTGTTCTGGAGCTGGCTCTTCTCGTTCTGGCAGGAGGCGACGACTCCGGTCGGCAGGTGCGTGATGCGTACGGCGGAGTCGGTGGTGTTGACGGACTGGCCGCCGGGGCCCGAGGAGCGGTAGACGTCGATACGGAGATCGTTGGCGTGGATCTCGACATCGACCTCCTCGGCCTCGGGCGTGACGAGCACACCGGCCGCGGAGGTGTGGATACGGCCCTGCGACTCGGTGGAGGGCACGCGCTGCACGCGGTGCACGCCGCCCTCGTACTTCAGCCGCGCCCAGACGCCCTGTCCCGGCTCGGTGGCGCCGTTGCCGCCCTTGGTCTTGACGGCGACCTGGACGTCCTTGTAGCCGCCCAGCTCGGACTCGGTGGCGTCGATGATCTCGGTCTTCCAGCCGACGCGCTCCGCGTACCGCAGGTACATGCGGAGCAGGTCGCCGGCGAAGAGCGCGGACTCGTCGCCGCCCGCGCCGGCCTTGACCTCAAGGATGACGTCCTTGTCGTCGCTGGGGTCGCGCGGCACGAGGAGGAGGCGGAGC
The DNA here is from genome assembly GCF_042755665.1 of Streptomyces sp. NPDC059142. Classification (NCBI taxonomy): domain Bacteria; kingdom Bacillati; phylum Actinomycetota; class Actinomycetes; order Kitasatosporales; family Streptomycetaceae; genus Streptomyces; species Streptomyces sp. NPDC059142. The sequence goes on along the minus strand of NZ_JBHZDA010000011.1, from coordinate 89,232 downwards.
TTCTCGGTCAGCTCGTCGCGCTGCTTCTCCAGGGTCTTGGCCTCGGCGGCGAAGTCGGGGTCGTCGGCCGCGAACTCACGGGCGGTGGCGATGTCCTCGCCGGTCTGCTTCCAGGCGCGGTACGTCGCGACGATCGGGGTCAGCTCGGCGTAACGCTTGTTGAGCTTGCGCGCGTTGGCCTGGTCCGCGTGGACCGACGGGTCGGCGAGCTGCTTCTCCAGACCGGCGTGCTCGCCGATCAGTTCCTCGACCGCCTCGAACATTCGGGGGCTCCGTGTTTCTCGCGTGACGCGCGTAAAGAAGGTGCTGCCGTGCAGAGGATGCTGCCTGGACGGAGGCTGCCGCGCAGGGGACCGGCAGTGCTGCGGGACGCCAAAGCGCGGGTCCCGGCGCCCCGCGGGTACGGGGCGCCGAGGACCGGCGCAGGTGGCTCGCTACTTCTTGGCGGAGCCGGCGGCCTTGCCGAAGCGGGCCTCGAAGCGGGCCACACGGCCACCGGTGTCGAGGATCTTCTGCTTGCCCGTGTAGAACGGGTGGCACTCGGAGCACAGGTCGGCACGGATCGTGCCCGACTCGATGGTGCTGCGGGTGGTGAACGACGCACCGCAGGTGCAGCTGACCTGGGTCTCGACGTACGCGGGGTGGATGTCGCGCTTCAAGGGGTTCTCCTAGTTCCGGGAGGGCGCCGGGTCGTACGCGCTGATTGCGCGGACGTGAACCGGGGCCGACGTACCAGTCTGCCAGGACCGGCCGTATCTCCCAAAACCGGGGGGCGGCCGGAAGTATTCCGGGGGCTCGCGGAGGCGCGTACGGGCAGCTCCGAGCCCCGGAGGCGCGTCCGGCGCCTCCGAACCCCGCGCGGGCGTCCCGGACGCGCCTCGGAGCCCGGCGCGCGTCAGCCCGCAGAGACCACGCCGTGTGCCGAGCCCTTGTCGCCCGCCGAGTCCCTGGTGGCGGAGGCGGGGATCGGCTTGTCCTGCTTGAGGGCCGTCCAGACCTGCCGGGTGGCGGCCGGGAGGGGCAGGACGCGGTTCGGGTCCTGGGGGTCGTACCGGACCGGGAGCGTGACCATGTGGACGTCCCGGGCGCCGAGGTCCTTGAGCCCGCCGGCGAACCCGACCAGCTTGTTGACGCTGTCGAGCTGGGAGTCGGGGGTGATCGCGCGGGTGGCGGTGTCGGCCAGGTCGTAGAGCTTCTTCGGGTTGCTGAACACGCCCACGCTCTTGACCTGCTCGATCAGCGCCTTGATGAAGGACTGCTGGAGCTGGATGCGGCCGAGGTCGCTGCCGTCCCCGACGCTGTGGCGGGTCCGTACGAGACCGAGGGACTGCTCCCCGTCCAGGGTGTGCGTGCCGGGGGCGAGCGTGAGGTGGCTCTTGGGGTCGTCGATCGCCTGCGTGGTGGTGATCTTCACCCCGCCGAGGGTGTCGATGAGCTTCTTGAAGCCCGTGAAGTCGACCTCGATGTAGTGGTCCATCCGCAGGCCCGACATCTGCTCGACGGTCTTGACCGCGCAGGCCGGGCCGCCGACCTCGTACGCCGTGTTGAACATGGCGAGCCGCTGGCCGGCCTCGGCGGTCCCGTCGGAGCCGGTGCAGGCGGGTCGGTCGACGAGGGTGTCACGGGGTACGGAGACCACGCTGGCCTTCTTGTGGCCCTTGTAGATGTGGACGACCATCGCGGTGTCCGAGCGGGCGCCGCCGCCGTCCGTGCCGTACTCGGCGTTCGCGCCGGAGCGCGAGTCCGAGCCGAGGACCAGGATGTTCTGCGAGCCGTCGCCGGAGTCCGCGGGGCGGTCGCCGCCGAGCTGGGCGTTGATGTCGACGCCCTTGAGGTTGCCGTTGAGCTTGAAGTAGACGTAACCGGCGCCGGAGCCTCCGACGAGGACCAGGGCCGCGGCGGACCACGCGGCGATGACGGTGGCGCGGCGGCGCCCGCCCGGCTTCCCGCGGCGTGTGCCGCGGCCCCGTATTCGGCTGCTGATCCCGTCGCCCATGGTCTCCCTCTGTCCGTCGTGCGGGCCCCGCTACCTCCTGCCGTGATGACGAGGCGCACTTTGTCGCCACTTGTACAGACAGTGAAGCACCAAGAAGGGTTGCACAGCATGCGGGGGAGATGTCCGGACAGCGGTGCGGACGGGTTGCGGACCGGCCCGCGGCCCGCTGCGGCGCCCGCCTGACCGTACAGTCCTCCACCTGCGCTTTCGGCCCAAGAACGGCTCCACGGGGCGCCCAGGGGGCCGCGCGGGGCGTGTGGGATTACTCTCCGGCGCTCCCCCGCCCGTCCCATATGACGAGAACCGCCCCGTCACCGAGGTGGCGGGGCGGTTCTCGTCGTACGAGGACGGTCGGGGTCCGGTCAGTCGTTGCCGTTGGAGCCCGGGGTCGTCTTCTGGATCTGGAGCAGGAACTCCGCGTTGGACTTGGTCTTCTTCATCTTGTCCAGGAGCAGCTCGATCGCCTGCTGCTGGTCGAGCGCGTGCAGCACCCGGCGCAGCTTCCAGACGACGGCCAGTTCCTCGCCGCCGAGCAGGATCTCTTCCTTACGGGTGGAGGACGCGTCCACGTCGACCGCCGGGAAGATGCGCTTGTCGGAGAGCTTCCGGTCGAGCTTGAGCTCCATGTTGCCGGTGCCCTTGAACTCCTCGAAGATCACCTCGTCCATGCGCGAGCCGGTCTCGACGAGCGCGGTGGCCAGGATGGTCAGCGAGCCGCCGTCCTCGATGTTGCGCGCCGCACCGAAGAAGCGCTTCGGCGGGTAGAGCGCGGTCGAGTCGACACCACCGGACAGGATGCGTCCGGAGGCGGGCGCCGCGAGGTTGTACGCGCGGCCCAGACGGGTGATGGAGTCGAGCAGGACGACCACGTCGTGGCCCAGCTCCACGAGGCGCTTGGCGCGCTCGATGGCCAGTTCGGCGACGGTGGTGTGGTCCTCGGCCGGACGGTCGAAGGTCGAGGAGATGACCTCGCCCTTGACCGACCGCTGCATGTCGGTGACCTCTTCGGGCCGCTCGTCGACGAGGACGACCATGAGGTGGCACTCGGGGCTGTTGACCGTGATCGCGTTGGCGATGGCCTGGAGGATCATGGTCTTACCGGTCTTCGGCGGGGCCACGATCAGACCGCGCTGGCCCTTGCCGATCGGTGCGACGAGGTCGATGATCCGCGTGGTCAGCACGCCCGGGTCGGTCTCCAGACGGAGCCGGTCCTGCGGGTAGAGCGGGGTCAGCTTCTGGAACTCCGGGCGGCCGCGGCCGGATTCGGCCCCCATGCCGTTGGCGGAGTCGAGGCGGACGAGCGCGTTGAACTTCTCGCGCCGCTCGCCGTCCTTGGGCTGACGGACCGCTCCGGTGACGTGGTCGCCCTTGCGCAGGCCGTTCTTGCGGACCTGGGCGAGCGAGACGTACACGTCGTTGGGGCCCGGCAGGTAGCCGGAGGTCCTGATGAACGCGTAGTTGTCGAGGATGTCGAGGATGCCCGCGACGGGGATCAGCACATCGTCGTCGGCGACCTGCGGCTCACCGGGGCCGAACTCGTCGCGCCCGCGGCGGCCACGGCGGTCGCGGTAGCGTCCGCGACGGCCGCGCCGGCCGCCCGCCTCGTCGTCGAAGTCGTCCTGGGGGCCGTTGTTCTGGGGGCCGTTGTTCTGGCCCTGGCCGCCGCCGCGGTTGTCGCGGTCGCCTCGGCCGCCCTGCTGCTGGCGGTTGCCGCCGCCCTGCTGCTGGCCCTGCTGGTCGTCGCCCTTGCCGCGGCGGTCGCGCTGGCGGTCACGGCGTCCCTCGCGGTCACGGTCGCCGCGCTCACCGCGCTGGCCGCGGTCCTGGCGGTCGCCGCGCCGGCCGTCGCCGTCGTTCTGGGCGCCGGAGCCGCCGGAGGCCGCCACGGCCGCCTCGGTGCGCTCCTCGACCTTGACGTCGGCCGGGGCGTCCACCGCGGCCTCCGCCTTCGTGTCGGGGCTGCCGGCCTGTGCGGTGGCCCTGCGGCGGCGGCGCTCGCCCGTGGGCTGGTCGTCGCTGGCGGGCTGGCCGGGGATGTCGATCTGCTGCTGGGCCGCGGCCTGCTCGGCCTGGCCCGTCTTCTCCTCGGCCGGCGCGGCGGCCTCGCCCGTACGGGCCTTGGAGGTCGCCCTGCGCTTGGGCTTGGTCTCTGCGTCGGCGCTGCCGTTGGCACCGGCGGCCTTCGCCGCCGCGCCGCCGCCGGCCTGCGCTTCCTTGATGACCTCGATCAACTGGCTCTTGCGCATCCGCGCGGTGCCCCTGATGCCGAGGCCCGACGCGACCTGCTGCAACTCGGCCAGGACCATGCCGTCAAGGCCGGTGCCGGAGCGGCGGCGCCGTGCGGTGGTGCCAGTGGCAGCACCTTCGGCGGGCGCGGTGGTGTCGACACTGCTGTCGGCAGTCACGCCCATCAGATCGGTGGTGTCGCTCACGAAGGGTCCTTCCCTGGAGCGGACGTCGGCCTTCTGGCTCGGCGACCGGTTGTGCTGCCGGCTGCGGTCCCATCGTGTGGACCGGGCCGGGGCGGTGGTCCCGCCGGGTATACGGCGGAGAAATCTGCAAACGTGCATAACAAGCGATGGGTCCGGCCCGAGGTCCCCCTGCTCGGCCCACCGCTGGGAAAAACGGGGGGTGTCGTGCCGGTTCCGGTGCGTGCTCAAAACTGCTCAGGCAGGCTGCTCAGGCAGTTGGGGAGGCTCCCGGAAGAAGGGCGGTCCCGATGTGGGACACGAAGCACCGCGCCTGAAAGACGTCGGTTGCAGACTTGAGGTTAACACTACCGGCTCCAACAAACATTCCCCCTCTCCCTCACCGGCAATCTCCTGTGGCTGTTCTTGCCCAGCGCTCCGCGGGCCCTACGAGCCGAGCGGCAGCACGCTCGCCCCCGCGGCGTCGAGGGAGAGCCGGTTGGCGGCCCAGCCCCCACCCGCGAGCCGTGCGACCTTGTCGGCCGCCCCGTCCTCGACCAGCGCGAGCACCGTGGGGCCCGCGCCGGACACGACTGCTGGGACGCCGTCCGCGCGCAGCCGGTTGACCAGAGCGATGCTCTCGGGCATCGCCGGGGCCCGGTAGTCCTGGTGGAGGCGGTCCTCCGTGGCGGGCAGCAGCAGTTCGGGGCGCCGGGTCATGGCCTCGACGAGGAGGGCCGCACGACCGGCGTTGGCCGCCGCGTCCACATGGGGGACCGTACGCGGCAGCAGGCCGCGGGCCGTCTCCGTCAGGACCGCCTTGCCGGGCACGAAAACCACCGGAACGATGGAACCGACGGGATCCATCCTGATGGCGCGGGCCGCTCCGCCGTCCATCCAGGCGAGCGTGAAGCCGCCGAGCAGACAGGCGGCGACGTTGTCCGGGTGTCCCTCGATCTCGGTCGCCAGCTCCAGCAGCGCCGCGTCGTCGAGCCGCGCGTCCCCGCCTATGGTGACGGCGCGGGCGGCCACGATCCCGGCGCAGATGGCCGCCGAGGAGGAGCCCAGGCCGCGGCCGTGCGGGATCCGGTTGGCGCAGACGACCTCCAGGCCGCGCGGCTGTCCGCCGAGCAGGTCGAAGGCGGTGCGGAGGGACCGTACGAGGAGATGGTTCTCGTCGCGGGGAAGCGTCTCGGCGCCCTCACCCGCGATGTCGACGTGCAGCCCCGAGTCGGCGACCCGGACCACCACGTCGTCGTAGAGCCCCAGCGACAGGCCAAGGGCGTCGAAGCCAGGGCCGAGGTTGGCGCTGGTGGCGGGGGTGCGCACCCGTACGGCGGCGGCGCGGAACGCGGGACCGGCCATCGCTCTGACGACTCTCCTTGTGACTGCGGTACTGGACTTACGGCTTACTGCGGGGCTTGCCGGGGTGACGGCTCGCGGTGTGGCGGTCGTGTGCGGCGGGGCGGGGTTCCGTGTGGTGCGGGAGGAGGTTCGAGAAGGCCGTGCGGAACGCCCGGGGCCACGACAGCGGCAGCGCCACGGCATATGCGGCGGGGCGGATTGGGTACAGCTTATCGAAGGATGGATCCATGGCGACATAGGGCGCACAGGAGGCGCACGATGCGTGTCGCGTGCCTGCCTGTGCGCCGATGCCGGTCCGGCGGAGAAGGGGCGCCGGAGGTGTCAGGCGAGGCCGAGGCGGGCCGCCGCGGCGACCGCGTCGACCGGCACGGTGACCGGCTGGGGCGCCCCGGCGACTGCCCAGTCGGGGTCCTTGAGGCCGTTCCCCGTCACGGTGCAGACGATGCGCTGGCCGGGGTCGACCTTGCCCTCGTCCGCGGCCTTGAGCAGACCGGCGACCGAGGCGGCCGAGGCGGGCTCGACGAAGACGCCCTCCTGGGAGGCCAACAGCCGGTAGGCGGCAAGGATCTGACGGTCGGTCACCTCGTCGATGAAGCCGCCGGACTCGTCGCGGGCGGCCAGCGCGTACTGCCAGGAGGCCGGGTTGCCGATCCGGATCGCGGTGGCGACGGTGTGCGGGTCCTTGACGATCTCGCCGCGCACGATCGGCGCGGAGCCGGACGCCTGGAAGCCCCACATGCGCGGCGCGCGCGTCGCCACGCCGTCGGCGGCGTACTCGGTGTAGCCCTTCCAGTAGGCCGTGATGTTGCCGGCGTTCCCGACCGGCAGCACATGGATGTCCGGGGCGTCGCCCAGCGCGTCCACGATCTCGAACGCGGCGGTCTTCTGGCCCTCGATACGGACCGGATTGACCGAATTGACCAGCGCCACCGGGTAGTTGTCGGAGAGCGAGCGGGCCAGCGTCAGACAGTCGTCGAAGTTCCCCTCGACCTGGAGGATCTTGGCGCCGTGGACCAGCGCCTGCCCCATCTTGCCGATGGCGATCTTGCCCTGGGGCACCAGCACCGCGCAGACCATCCCGGCCCGTACGGCGTAGGCGGCGGCCGATGCCGAGGTGTTGCCGGTGGAGGCGCAGATGACGGCCTGCGCGCCCTCCTCCTTGGCCCGGGTGATGGCCATGGTCATGCCACGGTCCTTGAAGGACCCGGTGGGGTTGGCGCCCTCGACCTTGAGATGTACCTCACAGCCCGTGCGCTCGGAGAGCACCTGCGCCGGAACGAGCGGCGTACCGCCCTCGCGGAGGGTGACGACCGGCGTCTTCTCCGTCACCGGGAGGCGGCGCCGGTACTCCTCGATGATGCCGCGCCACTGGTGGACGCCCTCACGGCTGCCGCCGCTGGTCTGGCCATTGCTGGTCATGGGTCCCTTACTCCCCTTCAACACGCATGATGCTGGCGACACCGCGCACGGTGTCGAGCTTGCGCAGCGCCGCGACGGTCCCCGAGAGGGCCGCGTCGGCCGCGCGGTGGGTGACGACGACGAGGGCGGCCTCGCCCGCACCGTCCGGTCGGCCCTTCTGGCGGACCGTGTCGATGGACACGCCGTGCTCGGCGAAGACCGTCGCGACCTGGGCGAGCACACCCGGTTTGTCGGCCACGTCGAGACTGATGTGGTAGCGCGTCACCACGTCGCCCATGGGGCTGACGGGAAGCTGGGTGTACGCGGACTCGCCGGGGCCCGTCGCGCCGGCGAGCTTGTTGCGGCAGACGGCGACGAGGTCGCCGAGGACGGCGGAGGCGGTCGGGGAGCCGCCCGCGCCGGGGCCGTAGAACATGAGCTGCCCGGCCGCCTCGGCCTCGATGAAGACCGCGTTGTACGCCTCGCGCACGGAGGCGAGCGGGTGGCTGAGCGGGATCATCGCCGGGTGGACGCGGGCGGTGACGGAGCGGCCGTCGGCGGCGCGCTCGCAGATCGCGAGGAGCTTGACCGTACAGCCCATGCGCTTGGCGGAGGCGAGATCGGCGGAGGTGACCTCCGTGATGCCCTCGCGGTGCACGTCGTCGAGGCGTACGCGGGTGTGGAAGGCGATCCCGGCGAGGATGGCGGCCTTGGCGGCGGCGTCGAAGCCCTCGACGTCGGCGGTGGGGTCGGCCTCGGCGTATCCGAGGGCGGTGGCCTCGTCGAGCGCCTCGGAGTAGCCGGCGCCCGCGCTGTCCATCCGGTCGAGGATGAAGTTGGTCGTGCCGTTGACGATGCCGAGGACACGGTTGACCTTGTCACCGGCCAGCGACTCGCGAAGCGGCCTGACCAGCGGGATGGCGCCCGCGACGGCCGCCTCGAAGTACAGGTCGCGGTCGTGCCGGGCGGCGGCGTCGTAGAGCGTCGTGCCGTCCTCGGCGAGCAGCGCCTTGTTGGCGGAGACGACGGAGGCACCGTGCTCGAAGGCGGTGGTGATCAGCGTACGGGCGGGCTCGATACCGCCGATGACCTCGACCACCACGTCGATGTCGCCCCGTTTGACCAGGGCGGTCGCGTCGGTGGTGATGAGCGAGGGGTCGATGCCCGCGCGGACCTTGGCGGGACGCCGGACGGCGACCCCGGCCAGCTCCACCGGGGCCCCGATCCGCGCGGCGAGGTCGTCGGCGTGCGTCGTCATGATGCGCGCCACCTCTGAGCCGACCACACCACAGCCCAGCAGCGCCACCTTCAGCGGACGCGTACGCATCATCCGACCTACGCCTTTCATCCAATGTCATCGCACGCGGCCGGCCCTCGACATCGGGCGGACGCGTGATTGCCAACCAGTCTCACTCACCGGACGGGAGTTTCTGCCCCTCGTCCAGATTACGAGACATGTATTTCAGTGACCGACATCGAGACGCAAGAGATCTTCCTCCGTCTCGCGCCGGACGATCACCCGGGCCCGGGGCGCGCGGTCGGGGGAGCCCGCCGCGGGGAGAGGCGGGGGGGGGTGGGTGGGGCGGAGAGGGGCCGACCGACACGGG